>JBEANU010000149.1:0-4798 GCA_041165265.1 Bacteroidota bacterium
TAAATGCTTCAATTAAAGTGGCTAACCCAACATGGCTCAAACCTATGAAGTACGCAGGTTTGCCAGTTTGTATGTAAGTGGCTTCAGTAAGCACCAACAAAAAATAAATGAAGTAAGCCCATGCAAAATAATAGCCCAATCGGTTACCTTTTTTACCAATTTTATACCCCACATAACCCATTAAAAAATACGACAGCAAAGCATTTATAGTATTTATTGCTAATGTTACTTTTAATGGGCAAAAAAAGCGAATCAAGGCATAAGCAATAAAATAAATAGTGATACCAACTACAGTTTTATACAATTTGGGTGATGCATTTTTTACTTCTAAAAACCACAAACAATAAATGGTTTGAATAGGTACACCAAGGGTTGGAATAACCACATACCAAAACATCATATCAACATGAGGAAAAAAATAAACTATAAATCCATCCATAACCATGGCGGCATACGAGGCATAAATACAAACTACCAAGGCATAAAATAAATATAATCGATTACGCAATGAAACAAAGAAAAATAGATTACTCAAAATTACAAATAGCATAAAACCCAAATAAAAGCCATACACCATTTGTTGATTATCGGCCTTTATTTCGTGGGCATCTTTCTTAAAAATCTTTACTGGCAATGGATGTGAGTTGCTCAATAATTTTACATAAAAAGTATGCTTGCCCATTGGCAACTGAAAAACTTGAAAATGACTTTTAATAATTTTTTGATGAACAGGTATTTTATAGCCTGCTTCCATCTTCACAAATTTGCCTGTTGAGTCAGTAAAATACAATTCGGTGGTGGGCAAAAACGCATGTGCAATTTCTAAATACAAATCATCATTGATGGCATTATCAAGTGTGAATCGCAACCAATAATACGATTCAGTAAAACCAAAATTTAGGATAATTTTTTCAGACGGTGTAAATTTTTTCTGAAAGGAATCACTGGCAATTTGTTCAATACTGAAGCTACCTTTGGCATCTTCTAATGTTGAAAGTTGATTGCCAATTGTGATATTTTCATGCTTACCATCCCACAAAATATTTTGGGCTTGGGCATAAAAAATAGTTGACAAAAAAACAAAAACTAAAATCAGTTTTTTCATTGTTATAAGTATTGAAAAAGTTATTTTTTCTTCTTTTAATTTTTAACTGCAACATTTCGCTTCAAACTTCTTTTGCTGTGATGAAAAGTAAGAATATCAATTTTATGTTCGTTTACTATGCGATAAACAATTCTGTAATTTTCTTTTACCAATTCACGAATGGATGTTTTTTTAAATTCCTTTACAACCTTTCCTGCATATGGCAATTCTTCTAAAATGAATACACTTTCAAACAATGTATTTACCGTAATTTGAGCATAACGAATTGAATCTTTTGCAATGTATTCGGCAATTTTATTCAAATCGTCAATGGCTGCATCAGTTAATTTTACTTCAACCATTTTTTCAATTTTGCTTTCGCCTCTTGTTTGCTATTGGTTTGATTATTTTCTGATTGAGCAATTGCATTTTCAACTTTCTCCACAAAAATTAATTCGTCAATCAATTCATCTAAAGTGAATGATAGCGGCAGCTTGTCCATTGTTTTTTTTACCAATCCTTTTGTAAGCATACTGTTTGATTTTTTTTAAATTTAAAAGTCAATTTCAAAATTAAAGATTTTCAAATTGAATTATTTCATATAATTCGGTTCCAACGGTTCTTCTTTAAAAAATTTAGAATCAATGCCCATGATAGTTGCACAAGCAATCCACCAAAGCCAGCAATAGCCGCTAAATGGCAGGTAACCCATAAAGCCAACCACTGGCATTTCGAACAAATGAAAATCGTTGATATAAGGCAAATCGTATTGCCAAAAAGCTGGTGCTGCAGTAAAAGTTATGGTTCTATCAGCGGCATGAACGGCACTAAAATAATTCTGACATTCCAACACCAATCCGGCACAAAAATAAGTGAGTGCAAAAACTAAAACAGGGTTCCAGTTGCCTTGCCCAATGGCTCTTAGCGGCGACCAAACACCACATTTATCAATAACTAATGCCAACAACAAAGCCGGTGCTAACCATAATGACCAGAAAAAAATATTAGGCCAAATACCAGCTGCAATCAAAAAAAATAATGCCAAATAAATTAAATAGGTTTTCCATTTTTCAGGCATAATAATTTTTATACCGTTTGAAAATCTGTTTTGAAAAATTGGGAAAGTTTGAAACAAACTATACCACTCAAAAGCTACTGTAAGTAAGCCCGATGAGATTAAAATGGCATACAGTAAAAATTGTTCTTGCGAAATAATATTGCCAGCAGGATAGTACCAATCAAAGTGAACAAAAAAGTTTAAATATTCAAACAACATCCATCCACCTGCCGATACAATGCCTATGGCTACAATTTCTTGCGGCACATTTCTGATTAAAGATTTGCCGCCGTTGCGAACATAAACCCATCCATCTAACATTAACACAAAGCCCCAAAACAAAGGCATATCGCTCCAATGCAAATACCATTTTGGTGCGGTTGCTTTTGTCCATAAAAGATATAAAGCACTGCCCCAAAAAAATAATCCGAGCCAAAACCAAATAGGCAATTTTACTTTCACAACTGGCTTCCGTGGCTCAATTGGTTGTTGTTTAAAACCAAATAAACTAGGGAAAACATACAACGTAATTACGCCAATAAATAAAATTACACACCCAATAAATATAGGCCAACTAAACCCTGATTTGCTCATAGGGGCTAACATGGGGTAATCAAAAAAATGGGGCGGAAATACGCCTCCAAAATTGATGAAAGAACCTAACCATGGCAAAAAAACAATGGCTAATATAGCTCCAGATAAATAGGTAACTTTTTTTAAATCAGTCATGATTTTTTTTATAGATTTTGAAGTTTGGCGAACTTTGTTAAAACTGTTTCTGAAAAAAATTAAGAAGCAGACGTATTGCTTACTTCCACTTGTTGCACATCACCCACATCTTTTATCATTATCATTACCATGTATTGTACAATGCCAAAAAGCAGCATCAGCAAGTAATCTGGTATGTGTTGCCCAATTGGAAATAAGGCATGCCACACCACTTTTAACACTGCAATGGGATGAATAAATAATTCCCACGAATACAATAATCCATTGCCATAAGGTATGCCCGAAGCTAATAATCTACCCATATAAAATCCTACGCTGCTCAATATTAGTGTAACTGCAATGGCACCATTTGCAATCATTTTATTGTAGCGATTAAAGATGAGATTGAAAATAATTTTCATTGAAATGAAACCATAAAAAAGTGACAACATAGCTATCGAAAAAATAATGATAGTATCATAAATTACTTGGTTAGGAATTTTTGATGGATCTAAATCGTTATGAATTAAATCACTAATCATGTAAGGGGCATTAGGATAAAATATTAACCATATAAAACATCCTATCCAAAAGAAAAATTTATTTATTTTTTCGTTGAAAATGAGTAGCAAAGTAGCTACCAGCAATGGGCAGAAGCTCGACCATAAATTTCGCCACAAAAAATTAAACACAGTATTATCAACATACCAATTTCTGAAAGTCATGATTATAAGATTCATAACAGTAAGAAAAATGATTACTTTGGTATAATCGGGCAATTTGAATTTTCGCATATTGTTTAGTGGTTTAAAATTAAAAAAGATAAATGAGCGGTCAGAGAATGGTTATTATACAATTGGAACAATTATTAAAAATTCTGTACCCTTCCCTAATTCACTATTCACATCAATTTTGGCATTGTGTTTTTCCATAATTCCATAGGCTATACTTAAACCTAATCCCGTTCCACTTCCCACATCTTTTGTAGTAAAAAATGGGTCAAATATTTTTTTCTTCACTTCATCCGTCATTCCTTTTCCGTTATCTTTTATTGAAACAATAATTTGATTATTTTCTTTTTTAGTAGCCACATTTATTTCACCGTCATTTCCCTCAATTGCATCAGCAGCATTTGAAATAATATTCATAAATACTTGATTCAATTGCCCTGGAAAGCAAGCTATTTCAGGCAAAATAGCAAATGATTTTTTCAAATCAATATTTTTATCTTTTAATTTAGTTTGCAAAATCATAATGGTAGATTCTAAGCAATCGTTAATGTTAGCATTTTTCTTTTCAGATTCATCTGTTCTACTAAAATTACGCAAGCCTTTTACAATTTCTGATGTTCGGTGAGCACCCTCAGTAATGCCTTTCATTAATTCATCTATTTCAGTTATGGTATAATCTATATCTAAATCTTTTGCTAACAAGGCTGCTTCGTTTGGTTTTTCTTGATATGTTTTTAAAAGTAATTTCAAATCATCTACATCTCGTTTTAAGGAACCAATACTGCTACTCACAAAGTTGATAGGATTATTAATTTCATGGGCAACGCCGGCTGTAAGCTGTCCTAATCCAGCCATTTTTTCAGATTGCACTAATTGCTGTTGCGTTGTTTTTAATTTAGCATGTGTTTCGGTAAGCTCAGTATATGCTTTTTTTGTTTTTACCAATGAGCGTTCATTACTTCTATAAATAATAAAAATAAAAATAGCCACTAATAATAATAACCCTGCACCAGCCATCATCCAATATTTAAAATATTGGGCTTGTGCAATTTCAAGCAATTTTGCCTTAAGTGCTAATGCTTGCAATTCTTTTTCTTTCAATAATTGTTTAATTAAATTCTCTTTAGCAGCAATTTCTTCATCATTATAATTTAATTCAGATTTTGATAAAGAATCTTTTTCAAAAATCAATTTCTTGATTAAATCATCGGTACTTAA
>JBEANU010000150.1:0-2661 GCA_041165265.1 Bacteroidota bacterium
TGCCGTTATTATTAAATTTTAAATAAAAAATATCTTCATCAATGTAGCCACCGCCGAAATACTGAGAAGTATCTTTTGTACTATCAATATATGCATTGAGATTGCTACGATAAACTGGGAAATGAGTAGATTGTGTAGAGCCTGTAAAAACTATTTGATTAAGTGAATTTACTACCGATGATGAAATAATATCGTTGCCTGTTCCACCGTAAAATGTACTCCATACTAAAGCATTGCTATTACTAAATTTTGAAATAAATCCATCCTTACCCCCCTGAATAGAATTCGAAAAATAAGTTCCATTATTTTGAATTGGAAAATTAATTGCAACATCAGTTGCCCCACCAATAAAAAAATTACCACTTCTATCGCAAGAAATGGTGGTGGCAAAATCATTACCATCACCCCCAAAATAGCTTGACCATTGCAATTGAACATTATTGCCAAACCTGCAAAGAAATGCATCCTGATTTAAATTCAAAGTAGCATCATTAAAAGCACCATTTGAAACAATTGGCAAATCAGTAGAAAGCGTATTACCAACAGCAACTATTTTACCATTCGCATCTACATCAATATCAACAATAACATCCAATGCCGAACCACCAAATAAAGTGGCAAAAATTCTGTTGCCGAGGTTATCAAATTTTAAAAGAAATGCATCGGGTGTTAAATATGTTCCCACAACTCCATTATTCAATGTGCTATCAAAATAACAAACGCCATCATCCCAAACAGGAAAATTTGTTGATGATGTTAAACCGGCAACAAAAATATTTCCATTTGCATCTGTTTTAATAGCTGTGGGTTGATTACTATAATAGGAACTATTACTACCATAAAAAGTTGACCACAGCAACTGCAATGAGTCGGAAAATTTTGAAATAAAAACATCTCCTGAATTGTTGGAATTATTGAAATAAGTACCAGCATTTACCAAAGGAAAATTTGAATTTGTAGAGGTGCCGCCAATAAAAGTATTATTATACTTATCGGTAGTAATACAACTTTTTCTATCCTGGCCGCCTGAAGATACAGCACCGAAAGGCGTTGCCCATTTCAACATAGGGTCAATTACCAATAGTTTACTTTTATCATATTCAGAAATAGAAAAAGTAACTTCTCCATTATTGTTGCAATGCTGAGTTGAATAAATGATTTCGCTCTGTTGCTTACAAATAGGTTTTGTTTCAACAATATTCATTAGCCGATTATATAATTCTACATCACCATTCTTATTTATTTTTATACTATCCTGACCTTGATGAAGCAATTTAATTTTTGAAATATCTGCAAATGGCAACACCTCAAATTGATATTCAATAGAAGTATCAGTAGCAGTAAATAATAGATTTATTCCATCATATACATTAAGAAATTTTACTTCGAAAATTTGCTTTAAAACAACTGGCTGATTTGAATTACGATTATGAAAAAATCTATAAGAAGTGCTGTTGGCATCCACATTAACTAAACAATTTTTCCTTTCTAATAAAGCTCCTAAAAGTTTAACATCAATTTTTAGAGCGTTAATTTTAGATGTGTCGTTGTTTTTTTCATGATGATTGATAACATAACTAAACCCACTTTTAGTAATAAAAACAGAGCAATTACTACGACTAATATAAAACAAAACCTCATTGGCAGTTTTACCATTCTCGTCTTTCAGTTGCCCCTTATTTTCAATCCATAAAACAGGTGAAAGTTTTTTATTAGCAAATTCAGATTTAAATTTTTGAATAGCATAAGTGCTCTGAAAATGAATCAGAATTAAGAAGATGCAATAAACCCATTTAGCCTTCATTGTTTGAAAATAAATTTACTTGTATTTTTCAAAGATAAATATAGTACCTTTTGGCAACTACTTCAAAGTTAATAGTGGGTTGCTCTTTTTTTATTAGATTTGGGAAATGAAAAACCTTAAAATAATATCCTCTATACTTTCATTGGTGTTCGCTTGTTCAATTTCACTTTCGCTAAAAGAAATTGATTCACGAATAATTTCCTACGAAGTCAATCCAACTAAAAGCCAAATTCAACTTTTTTGGAAAAATGACAAAGGCGAAATTCTAACTAATTTTGAATCACTGAAAAAACATACAGCACTTCATCATCAAAAACTATTGATGGCTATGAATGCAGGCATGTTTCAGGAAGATTTTTCTCCGTTGGGTTTGTATATTGAAAATGGAAAAGTGCTTCAATCAATAAACCTCAGAAAAGGAAATGGAAATTTTTACATGGAACCTAATGGAATATTTTTTATTGATAAAAAACAGAAAGCTCATGTGATTTCTACTAAGGATTTTCATTTGAATGATTCAGTATTGTATGCCACTCAATCAGGGCCGATGCTTTTAATAAATGAAGTAATCATTTCAAAATTTACGGCTGGTTCTAAAAATGTAAATGTTAGAAATGGCGTTGGCATCAAACCTAATGGCGAAGTAGTTTTTGCCATCTCAAAAGAGGAAATCAACTTTTATAATTTTGCCAACTACTTCAAACAAATGGGTTGCAAAAATGCGTTGTACTTAGATGGCTTTGTATCAAGAATGTATTTACCTTCAAAAAATATCGAACAAATAGATGGTAAATTTGGAGTGATGATTTGTGTTGTAAAAGTGAAAAACTAAATTTAGCTTTGAATATGAAAAAAAT
>JBEANU010000151.1:0-3501 GCA_041165265.1 Bacteroidota bacterium
TATTAAATGCTGAAACATTGATTTTAACAGTTGGTGCAGTTAAAAAAATAGAAGAATCATTAAACTAAAATTTGCTTAGCAAATAGAAAACGATAAATAAAATGGAAATACTAGTTCGTCCGTTAGTTACTGAAAAAATGACAAAATTAGCTGAAAAAGCGCATAGATATGGTTTTGTTGTGAACAGAGATGCTAACAAATTACAAATTAAACAAGCCGTTGAAAAAATGTACAACGTAACTGTTGAGGCAGTTAATACAGCGGTAATTCCGGGTAAAACAAAAACACGTTATACTAAAAAGGGGTTAACAGTAGGAGGTAAGTCAGCTTATAAAAAAGCTATTGTTACTGTTGCCAAAACTGATAGTATTGATTTTTACGCAAATATTTAATAAACAAAAAATTATAAAGCAAAATGGCTTTAAAGAAATATAAACCAATCACAGCCGGAACACGTCATCGCATAGGTAATGCTTATGCTGAGGTTACCGTATCTAAATCTGCTCCTGAAAAATCTTTAACTGAGTTTATTTCTAAATCAGGCGGACGTAACTTTCAAGGTCGTAGAACAATGCGTTATATTGGCGGCGGTCACAAAAAATTGTATCGTATCATTGATTTTAAACGTTTGAAACATGGTATTCCTGCTACTGTAAAAACAATTGAATACGATCCAAATCGTTCAGCATTTATTGCTTTATTAAACTATAGTGATGGCGAAAAAAGTTACATTATTGCCCCTGATGGATTAAAAGTAGGTGCAAAAGTAATGAGTGGCGACACTGCAACTCCTGAAGTTGGAAATGCTATGAAGATTAAAAGTATTCCTTTAGGATCTGTTATACATAACATTGAATTACAGCCAGGTAAGGGCGGAGCAATTGCTCGTAGTGCTGGTACATATGGTCAGTTAGCAGCTAAAGATGTTAGATATGCAACGGTTAAATTACCTTCAGGTGAAACTCGTATGATTTTGATGGAATGTCAAGCAACAATAGGTTCTACTTCAAATCCTGATCATAGTTTGCAACAAATGGGTAAAGCTGGTAGAAATCGTTGGAGAGGAATTAAACCAAGAAACAGACCAGTAGCAATGAATCCGGTAGATCATCCAATGGGTGGTGGTGAAGGTAAAGCATCAGGTGGTCATCCTCGTTCAAGAACCAATATTATTGCAAAAGGATACAAAACACGTAGACCTAAAAATCCTACTAATCGTTTTATTATCACTCGTAAAAATGGTAAAAAATTAGCATCTTAATTATTAAATTAAAAAAGTTAACTTGCGCTTCTTGTAAGAAGAGTTAAAAACAAATATAAAAAATGGCACGTTCAATTAAAAAAGGTCCTTACGTTGATCATAACTTACAAGGTAAGTTAGATAAAATGAATGAAGAAGGAGCAAAAAAGACAGTTATTAAAACATGGAGTAGAAGAAGCATGATTACTCCAGATTTTGTAGGACATACACTTGCAGTACATAACGGAAACAAATTTATTCCAGTATATGTAGGTGAAAATATGGTAGGTCACAAGTTAGGAGAATTTTCTCCCACTCGTAACTTCAGAAGCCATGCGGCAGGTAACAAATAATTAATTATTAAAAGATTTATTGCTAAATAAAATGGAAGCAGTTGCTAAATTAAGAAATCAACCTACATCAACTCGTAAAATGAGATTGGTAGCTGATTTAATTCGTGGAAAAGAAGTTGAACAAGCTTTAGGTATGTTACAATACAACAAAAAGCATCCAACCATTCCAATGTATAAATTACTATTAAGTGCCATTGATAATTGGAAACAAAAAAATGATGGTAAACGACCTGAGGATAGTAATTTATATATCAAAACAATAATGGTAGATCAAGGCGTTACCATTAAAAGATACTTAAATGCGCCACAAGGAAGAATGTATCGTTTACGAAAGCGTTCAAACCATGTAACATTGGTAGTTGATAGCAAAGCTGCTGTTAGTACTGAAAAATCAAATAACAAATAATTTAACTTAAATAACTGAAATTAAATGGGTCAGAAAGCTAATCCGATAGGTAACCGTTTAGGAATTATACGTGGTTGGGAATCCAGCTGGTACGGAAGCAAAAAAGATTTTGCAGAGAAATTAATTGAAGATGATAAAATCAGAAATTATATCAAAGCTCGTATTCAAAAAGGTGGAATATCTAAATTAGTAATTGAGCGTACTTTAAAGCGTTTAATTATCTCGGTTCATACTTCACGACCAGGTATTATCATTGGTAAAGGTGGCGGTGAAGTTGATAGAATTAAAGAAGAATTAAAGAAAGTTACTTCAAAGGATGTTCAAATAAATATTGTTGAAATACGTCGTCCGGAAATGGATGCTGCTATTATTGCAGATACAATTGCCCGACAAATTGAAAGCCGTATTAATTATAAACGTGCAATGAAAATGTCAGTTCAAAGTTCTATGAGAATGGGAGCTGAAGGGATAAAAATAAAATGTGGTGGTCGGTTGGCAGGAGCTGAAATAGCTCGTACAGAGGAAATGAAACAAGGTAGGGTTCCTTTACATACTTTCAGGGCCGATGTTGACTATGCTCAAGCTGAAGCTTTAACAGTTTACGGAATTATTGGTGTTAAGGTATGGGTTTGCCGAGGAGATGTATATGGTAAACGTGATTTGAATATGAACTTTGGTACAAAAGCAGATAATAATTTTGCTGGAGTTGAAGGTGGTGAAAGAAGAAACGCTGGAGGTTTTGATAGAAATAATGATAGAAGAGGCGGAGGAAATGACAGAAGACCAAATTCTGGTGGAGGCGATAGAAGAGGTGGAGCTGATAGACGTGGAGGAAATTCTACCGGTCGTAGATAAGAAATATATTTAAGTGCTTGTTACTGGTTATAAGCAATTTTAAATAATTACAATATTGAAAATTAATACCAGCTACTAATAAACTATTTTTAAAAATGTTACAGCCAAAAAAAGTAAAATACAGAAAGCAGCAGAAAGGTAGAATGAAAGGAAACACAAAACGTGGTGCATCTATTTCATTTGGTTCATTTGCTTTAAAATCGTTAGATACAGCTTGGATTACTGATCGTCAAATTGAAGCAGCACGTGTTGCTTTAACTCGTCACATGAAACGTGAAGGTAATGTTTGGATTAGAATATTTCCAGATAAATCTGTAACAAAAAAACCAGCAGAGGTACGTATGGGTAAGGGTAAAGGTAATCCTGAATTATGGGTTGCTACCGTAAGCCCAGGAAGAATTTTGTTTGAAGCTGATGGTGTTCCTATGAAAGTTGCTCAAGAAGCATTAGCTTTGGCAGCTCAAAAATTACCAGTTCTAACTAAATTTATGGTTCGACCTGATTACGTTGAATAAGATTTAAATTAAACTTCATAATTTTTAATTTAAAGTTATAAAATTAAAATAAAATAAAAATGGCAAAAAATAAAATAGACTTTAAAGCTTTAAGTGTTGCAGATTTAAGCACACATATTATTGAAGATAAAG
>JBEANU010000152.1:0-4936 GCA_041165265.1 Bacteroidota bacterium
GCGCCACCTACAACTTGCACAGTAGCTTTACCATCATTACCACCAAAACAACTTACATTTTTTTTATTGATGATTGATAAATTCATGTTACCACCTGCATTGGGCACAAATAAATGCATGGTATCTACACAATTTTTGGCATCTAAAATTTGCACTACATAATTGCCTGAATTAATGTTTGAAGCCACATTTGTTGAGCTTACAGCTGGTAGCCATGTATATGTATAATTAGGTGTTCCGCCAGTAATGGCAATGGTTGCGGCTCCATTTGATGAACCACAAATGGATGGTGTAGTATTAAACGAATGTGAAAAATTATTTGGTTTTTTGATATTAAAAGTTGTTGTAATGGCACAAGTTTTAGCCTGAGAAACAACAACAGAATAAGTGCCCGATGATACATTTAAAATACTATCATTTGTTTGTATTGGCGTTGTATTCCATAAATAAGTTAGTGATGAATTTGAGCCAACTACTTGCACAGCAGCCATTCCATCGTTTCCATTAGGGCAGGTAATGTTTAATGAATCTTTTATTAAACCTAATACTGAAATTGTTTTAACCAACGTATCACTGCCGCTACAAGTATTGGTTGCAATTAATTGCACTTGATATAAACCTGGGTTAGTAAAATGATGCGTTGGATTTTTTAAAGTGCTTGTATTGCTCACTCCTGAAGCAACATCATTAAAATTCCAATGCCAAACCGTAGGGCAATTGGTGGATGAATCAGTGAAATTAAATGTTGAATTTGAGGTGCAATTATATCCAAAATTAGCGGTGTATCTGGGAGCATTTTGAATAATAACATCATCAAATGCTAAGCCATCAAAGGCATTGCAACTTGTACCGGCTCCAAATGTAAATCGGAAAATTACATTACTTACGCCTGTCAAATTATTCAAACAATGTTTTGCTATTACCCAATTATTACTTCCAAAGCCGCCTTGGCAGCTGCCCGAAGTTGGTTGTTTATTGCCACACCACCCTTCTTTTATGGTTGCTAATGTGGTTAAATAAGTGATGTTATTATAGTTGTACCAATTATCGTTATAGCAATCGGTAACAGTATTTACTGTTCCTATATTTATCCAAGTTGTTCCGTTATTAATTGAGTATTGTAAATTTCCTCCATCAAATTTTCGTTCCGATTCCCAAAATATTTTAAATTGAATATAAGGATGCAATAAGTTAGTGAAATCAAAACACGGACTTTGAACCCATGAACGCTCAGCATTATTGTACGATGCACCGCTTAAACCGCCAGTTACCCAACATTTTAATCCTTGCCCAGCACTATTTATAATTGGTTTTAACGGCGCACCCCAAACCCAACTATTATTTGTTCCGCCTGTAATCCAACCACCTACATTGGTTTCAAAATTTTCATGATAGGGAAATGAAGCAATGCATTGAGCATTTATTTTTAATTGCCCAACGCAACTAAAAATTATTATAAATGCAATGCTATTTTTTAAATAATTCAACATTTTTTGCAGCTACAAATATCATTATTATAAATTATTTAAAAGCTTTAGTAAGTGATGTTATTGTAAACTTTTAATCCACAAAAACATCGTAGAACTCATGTATTAAAATCACAAAAAATTATTTTATTTCTAAAATTCTTCCATCAATTGATGCGGCTATTTTTTCGCCATTCAAATTCATTTTTTTTATTTCTGAAATTAATACATCTCTAAATAATTCTTTTAAATCAATACGTGGTAAGGGTTTCAAAAATGAACATTCATCGCCACCATTAGCCAAATAATCTGATACAATCAATCTGTAGGTTTTAATATCATCAATTTCCTGACCTTTTAAATAACAATTTATCAATTTGCCATCTTGTATTTGTAAGCTAACACCATCACTTACAGGCCAACCTTTTTTTTGAGCAATTTTTTCAAATAATTGTTTCAAATTTTTACCTGAAACATAAACTAGGCTCATGGTATTATCAAACGGCATTAATTCAAAAATTTTTCCTGTAGTTATTGCCCCGTCAGCTATTTGCGGAATTCGTAACCCTCCGTAATTTACCACACACAAATCAGGTTTTTCATTTTTATAATGATGAATAATGGCATCGCAAACAAAGTTACCCATTGAGCTTTCAGGCTGCTCTTTTTTAAGTACTACCCTACTATATCCAATTACTTCATTCATTTTTCCTTGAATTGAATCATGGTATGGATTAATAATGGCTACTGCTGTTGAATCATCATTTTGCACTCGGTTTATGGCAGTTGTTTCAAAATCTTTTTTCATCAAATGATATTGCGAACTACATGAAATACCAAATATCAAAAAAGATATTACTAAATATTTTTTCATTTTAATTTAATAAATTTATTTGTTGAAGTACTGAAAGTGCTGTAATAGCAGCAGTTTCAGTACGTAATCTTGTATTTCCTAACAGCACACATTCAAAATTATTTTTTGTAGCTGATACAATTTCATGTTCACTAAATCCACCTTCAGGGCCAATAGCAATAATTGTATGCTGGTATTTTTTTGCCACATTAATCAGTTGCGCTGATGTTACATTTAAATTATGGCATATCAATTTTTGAGCAGCATTATCCGTTTGTTTTATCCAATTTTCAAAGTTGATAATAGGCAATAATTCAGGTAGCCAAACCTGTGCTGATTGCTTCATGGCAGCTATCAACACTTTTTCAAATCTATCATTTGTTACTTTCCATTTTTCTGAATAAGCAGTTTGAATAAATTGAATTTTTTGAACTCCTATTTCAGTTGCTTTTTCCAAACACCATTCCATTCGTTCTCTGCTTTTTGTAGGTGCTATGGCTAATGTAATTTGATGATGTGCTATTGGTAAATTTTGCTCGTTAATAATTTCAAGAACACACTTTTTTTTTGATGCTTCATTTATTTTACAATCAAATATATTTCCTATACCATTTGTTACTTTCAATTTATCACCAACCTTGTATCGCAATACTTGTAACACATGATGGGCTTCAGTTTCAGGTAGTTCAAAAAAAGGTTTGTTGATATTTTTACAATAGAATAATTCCATACAATAAATTGGTTAGCAAAAATAAAAAAGGCTTGCAATTTATCATTACAAGCCTTAATTTGACTATTTTTTATTTTAAAATCGAGGGCAATAAATTACTTTTCGAGGTGAAGTAGATGGATTGCCTTCATGCACTAAAGATAATTCAAAACCACCTTTATATTTTGAGCCTGCTTTTAAATTTGACACATTCAAATCATAACTAATGCCGAATCTATTATTATGAACTTCAACGCCCATTAATACAACTGCGGCATCAGCTAATCTATAATAAATACCGGTATAAAATACTGATGGTGCTTTTACATCTTCATTCAATAAAAATGCTATTGATGAACCAATTGTAAACTCAGATGCTTTTGTTTGTGATGATAATAATACAGATGGACTTAAATAAATTAAATCGTTAATACCAATTTTTGAACCTAAATGAAAAGTTACTAAATTATTTAACACTTGGTCAGTATTAAAAACTAAAAATTGCTCTTTAGGTTTTGTAAGATGATGCACTGCTAAGCCTCCATAAAAACTAAAGTTATCGCTTAAATAGGATGTCCACATGCCGCCTGCAGTTAAATCAGCATAGCTAAAATTACCACTTGAATTAAATTTTTCTAAACTATAATTTGAAAACGATTTGCTAGCTTGATCGTATTGTGAAGCAAAAACTAATTTATTCAAATTAACACTTTTTTGAACCATTCCGGCTTGCACACCTAATGATGCATAATGTTTTGGATGACGTGGATTTCCAATTTTTTGATGGTAAGCAAATGATAAATAAATACTTTGATTAGCTAATTCACCTGTGCCTGATTTATCAGAAATAACAACTATACCGGCGCCAAAAAAATTCTTTTTCATTTGTTTGTATAAAAATGGCATATCGTACGATGCACTGAATGTTTTGTACGGTGCTGATACACTTGCCCACTGATCACGATAGTTGGCAGCTACCCTATATTTTGAACCTATCTTACCAGTATTGGCAGGGTTTAAAGTTAATGGTGATGCGTAAAATTGAGAAAAATGGATATCTTGGGCACTTGCTGCCGATAAAAAACCCAATATAAAAAACAGAAGTAAAATTCGTTTCATAATCAGTAAGTTTTAAGTTTTAAATTTTTTATTAGCATGATAAAAGTAGGTAGCTTTTATCAATCATAAAATTATTTGATTTTGGTTGAATTGCAAACTTTTTACGAATTTATTTTAAATAAGTTTTGCTTGCGTTAAGGCAAGACAATTTTAAACTAAATTTCGTTGCAGTTTTTTTACTTTTTTAAATGCTTAATTAATGCTAGTTCTTTCATTTTTTCACGGGCTTCTTGAACAGGTGAACCAAAATAAGTTTTGTTGCCTTCAATACTTTTAGCAACGCCACTTTGAGCATACACAATTGCATTTTCGCCAATTACTAAATCTTTATTTACGCCTACTTGCCCCCACAGAATTACATTGTCTTCAATTTTTGTTTTGCCAGCAATGCCTACTTGCGCCGCAAACAAACAATTTTTACCTACCACCGTTCCATGACCAATATGCACTTGGTTATCAATTTTTGTTCCCCAACCAATCATCGTATCGCCTGAAACACCTTTATCAATAGTGCATCCACAGCCTATTTCAACATTATCTTCAATAATCACTCTGCCACACGATTCTAATTTATCATAAAAAGTTTGAGGTGATGTTCTTTTTTTATAATAAAAAGCATCGCCGCCAATTACAGTTCCGCTTTGAATGATTACGTTATCGCCAATTTCACAAAAATCATATATGCTTACATTGGCATGAATCAAACAATTTTTACCAATTTTAACATGATTGCCTACAAATACATTTGGCTGCAAGTGTGTGCCTTCGCCTATTTGAGCTGTTGGTGAA
>JBEANU010000153.1:0-25707 GCA_041165265.1 Bacteroidota bacterium
ATTATTTCAAATATATATACATTTTTATATAATACCAAAGTGAATACTTATTAATTAAACCAAATTTGGTTGATGTGCATGTGGTACATGGAGTTTCAATTCTATTCTCATCATAATATTTACTTCATACGTTTAAATTAGGTGAATAAAAAAAGGTCGATATATAAATATACCGACCTTTTTAATACTTTTTTTACCCTTTATTCTTTAATGATTTTTTGAGTATTCATCAATACATTATTGATATAAGTTTGAATAAAATAAATGCCTTGTTGATGTGGTAAATTATTGGCCATAATAATATTTTTTCCTGCTGGTAATGTATTGTTGAAAATTGTTTTAACATCTTGCCCTAAAACATTTACAATAGTTACATGCACCTGTGCGCCACTTGCTAATGTAAATGGAATAAATATTTGATTTTGTTCTGTTGGGTTAGGAAAAGCAACTTCAAATTTATTTTCCGTAGATAAAATAGTGTTAGTTCCGTTGGCTTTTATAACTCTGAAAAGAATAGTTTGATCATGTACTAGCTCGTTAGCACCATGCTTTTCAATACCACGAAAAGCGTTGATATAAGGTCGTTCACGAACTTGTAGGCTATTGGGTGTCCAGCTAAAAGTACCATTTACTGAACCATTACCACTTATTGCATTAAAACTTGAAGGATTAGCTATTTGAAAGGTTTCACCTTGGGCTTCTAAAGTTAAAAAATCATTATTTTGATCGTCAGCAGTTACTGAAATAGTTAAATTTTGATTTACAGGAATATCAATATATAATCTTCCATCACTGCCAGTTACAGCGCCTGCGGCATTTACCGACATTCGGAAAGTGTTGGTTACATCATCAATTACAATGATCTGCATATCTCGTCTTATTTCGCCAATCTTAATTCCATTTTTAAATTCACTTACTAAAAACGAAGCAACAAAATGCCCAATCGTATCAGGCATCCAAGTTATTGCCCCAGTAATTGTATCTAAAGTAAATGGCAATAATCCGTTTGCCCTTGGTAACACGTAGCCTGCTACCAAAGCCCCTGACGAGCTTAATGGTGTAACCAACTGCCAGGCAATTGAATCACCATCGGCATCGTAAGGTAATGGATTATAATACCAAGGCCAATTTTTTTGAGCCACTGTAACCGGAGGATTTAAAAATTCAGGAGTTGAATTTCCTCCGCTTGAATCAATAGTTAAAATAGTTTGAAGAAATAATGATTCGCCCGAAGGTGTGGTCATATTAATAATAGCTGCATTTCTACAACAATTTGAATAGGTAACCAAAAACTTGCCTGATGTAGGAAATGTAAATGTATCTATGTAGTGATACTCCTCAGTTCCGTTAATAAAGTATTTTCCAGAATCAACAGCTATTGTTCTGTTAGCAATTGATACCCATACACCCATTGAATCAATGGAGTAATGGAATACATCTGTTGAATAAATTGGAATGCCATCTGTATCACGATAAACCGTTAGTAACATTTCGTATTTAAACGAGTCAATCCTTTTGGCAGTAAGCTGACCACCCATTAAATGCGATGCAAAAAGTTGTGATGTTGAAATCACTAATACAATGATGAGTAAAATTTTTTTCATGATTAAATAAGGTTTTAAAATGAATATCAAACTTACACATTTTATATCATATTAAAGAACTATTTTTTGAAATAAAAAAGGCTACCAAATTTGGTAACCCTTTATACTTTATTAGTTTGAATAAATTAAATCAACATCATAGCTGGATTTTCTAAATTCTCTTTTAATGATTTTAAAAATCCTGAAGCGATAGAACCATCAACCACTCTGTGGTCACTGCTCAAAGTCATTTTCATTACATGACCAATTTTTATTTCGCCATTTTCAACAATTGGTGTTTCTTTTATTTTGCCTACAGCCAAAATACAAGCATCAGGCGGATTGATAATAGCTGTAAAATTTTCAACATCAAACATTCCCATATTGCTTATGGTAAATGTGTTGCCTTGCATATCGGCAGGTTGTATTTTTTTTGATTTTGCTTTTTCAACAAATTGCTTCGCTTCTACTGAAATTTGTGAAATAGATTTTTGGTCAGCAAATTTTAAAACAGGCACAACTAATCCTTCATCCATGCCCACAGCCATACCAATATGAATGTGATGATTGTATCTTATTTTATCGCCCAACCATGATGAATTTACTTTTGGATGTTTGCGAATAGCCGATGCTACTGCTTTTATCATCAAATCATTAAATGAGAATTTAATTCCTGCATCAGCTGCTTGCTTTCTGAACGCCATAGCATTACCCATGTTAGCTTCAATAGTTACAAAGAAATGTGGCGCAGTAAAATTGCTTTCACTTAATCTACGTGCAATAGTTTTACGCATTTGCGAAAGCGTAACCTCTTCAAAACTTTCAACACCTGCTACAACAGGCATTGCAATGGTTGTTGTAGGCGAAGCAGATGTTTCAGCTGCTACTGAAATATTTTCTAAATCACGTTTTACAATTCTGCCATTATCAGCCGAACCTTTTATGCTGTGTAAATCAATTCCTTTTTCAGCCGCAATTGCTTTGGCTAATGGCGATGCTTTTACTCGTTCATCATTTGAGTTGGCTGACGTTGAATTTGAATTACTGCTTGTATTTGTTTCTGCTTTTGTATCAGCAACTACAACAGGTACAGCAGTTTCAACTGTACTTGTTGTTTCAGATAATAAACTTGTAAAATCTTCGCCATCTTTACCAATTACAGCCAAAATTCCGTTTACAACAGCCGCTTTACCAGCTTCAACACCTATGTACAATAAAGTTCCTGATTCATAACTTTCTAATTCCATGGTAGCCTTATCAGTTTCAACTTCAGCTAATAAATCACCACTTTTTACTTTATCGCCAACTTTTTTATGCCATGCTACAATAACACCTTCGGTCATGGTATCGCTCATTCGGGGCATTTTAATTACTTCAGCCATAATTATTTTTTAAATTAGTTATAAATTAAAATTGAATTGCAAATGTATTAAACACAAACGAAAACGGAAAGAAACAAATTGGTTATTTGAATTAAATAAATACCATTTAATTAAGCACTAATTTTATCACCCAAGCATCTGATTTTATTTTTTGATTAGCACCATTCAATTTCAATTTTGAACCATTTTCAATTTTAATTTTAACCAATGGATTTCCTAGCAATGTGGCTTGTTTTAAGCTGCTTGCAAATTTCGGTAATTCCATTTCATCAGGTAAAACATCAGTTTCGTTTTTCTTTAAAATAATGACATAAATATTTTTTCCGTTTTGTGTAAATACCAAATTTTTATATTGATAAGGATAAACAGGATGTGTATTGTAAATGGCTTCTCCATTAATTTTTATCCAATCACCCATTTGCTGCAAACGAATGTATGCTGTTGAATCCCACTCTCCATCAGCATTTGGAGCCACATTCAATAAAAAATTTCCACCTCTTGAAACAATTTTTGCTAGTGTTTGAATCAATTGCATAGATGATTTGTAACCATCATTAGGCACCCAACTCCACGATGTTGCCATCGTCATGCAGGTTTCCCAAGGATAAGGCAACAATGTATCAGGTAGTTGTTGCTCAGGCGTTAAATAATTTTGGTTTTCAGTTGGCACATCTCTATCCACCACAATTAAGCCCGGTTGATAGCTACGAGCCATAGCAGCAATTTCATTCATATTAATATCTTGATCATTTCTGATTTTATAATTTCTATAATCATCCAAACTATCAGGCCTAACCCAGCCGCCATCTAACCAAAGTATATCCACCTTGCCATAGTTTTTCATCAATTCTTCAATTTGATTTCGGGTAAATGTTCGGTAAGCTTTCCATTTTTCAGGATACTTTTTTATATCATAATTAGGGTTTCTATCTAACGGAGGAAAGTAAGGCGACCAATAATTTTCACAATGCCAATCAGGCTTTGAGAAGTACGTTCCTATCCAAAAATTTTGTTGACGAAAGGCATTGAAAATTTCTTTTGTTACATCTGCCTTTGCATTTTTTGAAAACGGACATTTATCCGAAGTGATTTTATAATCCGTTTGTTTGGTATCAAACATGCAAAATCCATCATGATGTTTGGTAGTGAAAACAACATATTTCATTCCTGCATTGGCAGCAGCAGCAGCCCATTTATTAGGGTCAAAATGTTTTGGATTAAATGTAGTTTGCAAATTTTCATACTGCTTTCTGTATTCAAAATAATCAGCCGAAAATTTTCCTCTACGCTTGCACCAATCCTCATCTTCAGGGCATAAGCTCCAGCTTTCAACAATTCCCCATTGACTATAAGTGCCCCAATGCATCAGCAATCCAAACTTATAATCCTGCCATTGATTAAGCTTTTTAATTACTAATGAATCCTTAGGCGGAATGTATTTATGATGTTGTGCATTACTAAATGAATTGAAAACTAAAAAGCTAAGCAGTAGTAAAAAAAGTTTTTTCATGTAAATATATTTTAAGCCCACGATTTTAATCGTGGGGGTAGTTTGAAAATGGTACTTGTATTTCAACGGTTTTAACCGTTTTTTCCATCCAATAAAAATCCATGCTTTTCTATAAATTGTTGTACTCATCGGCAAATGACAATTTTCGATGATGAATTTTTTGTTGTTCAATGTAGGTTCTAATTTTATCAATTTGTGATTCACTTACCGAAAATGCTCCATACCCTACTTGCCAAGCGAATTTATTTTGGGTTAAATTATTTTGATTCACCCAATGTGATGAACCACCCTTTAAATTCTTTAACACATCGGCAACTGATTTTAATGGGTTGAGTAAAAATAAAATATGCACGTGGTCACTCATTCCATTGATGCATTTAACCATACAGCCACTATCGGTTAATTGCTGTTGTATAAAAGAAAAAAGTTTCGGCTCTACATCTTTTGAAATAAGAGCAGCCCTATCTTTTGTAGAGAATACTGCATGAATCCAGATTTTATTAAACGAATGCGACATGAATTTAAAATTGAGTCCCAAATATAACCGTTAAAACGGTTGAAAAACACCTATCTGAAATTTTAACCCACGATTGAAATCGTGGGCTGAATTAAGTACTTTTATATTTAGGATTGGCGAACCTTAAAGGTCTGCCAATCCTTTTCCAAAATTTTATTTATGAAAAAAGTATTGATTTGCTTCAGTTTTACTTTGTGCTATTTTATTGGGTTTACTCAAACTATTTTACCCTATAAAAATCCTCAACTGCCTATTGAACAACGTGTGCAAGATTTGTTGAAACGAATGAATCGGGAAGAAAAATTTAGGCAATTATTTATGATTGCCCACGACGGGAAATTTGATTCAACAAAATTTCAAACAGGTATTTTTGGTTTGCAATTAAGTGCTGATGCACTAACAGCTGATGCATCAAACCAAATGATGAACTATTCTTCAACTGCCGATGTACAAAAAACACTTCTTCAATTAAACGCTATTCAAAAATATTTAGTTGAAAAAACTCGATTGGGAATTCCAGCCATTTTTTTTGCTGAAGCATTGCATGGTTTGATTGCAAAAAATGCCACATCATTTCCTCAATCTATTGCATTAGCTGCAAGTTTCGATACATCGTTAATGCACAAAGTAGCAAATGCCATTGCATTAGAAACACAGCAACGTGGCTATCGTCAAGTACTTTCGCCTGTTATTAATGTAGCTACGGATGTTCGTTGGGGCAGAGTGGAAGAAACCTATGGCGAAGACCCATTTTTAAATTCAGAAATGGGAGTGGCTTATGTGCAAGAGTTTGAACGCAAAGGAATCATCACTACCCCCAAACATTTTGTAGCTAATGTTGGCGATGGCGGTAGAGATAGTTACCCAATTCATGTTGATGAAAGAACATTGAATGAAATTTATTTTCCACCTTTCAAAGCCTGTGTGCAACGTGGGGGAAGTCGTTCTATCATGAGCAGTTATAATTCATTAAATGGCGAAGTATGTAGCATGAATAATTTTTTGTTGAATAAAAAACTAAAACAAGAATGGGGTTTCAGAGGTTTTGTAATTTCAGATGCAGGAGCTGTTGGCGGCGCCAATGTATTGCACAACACTTCATTGGATTATCCTGCATCGGGCAAACAAGCGATTGAAAATGGGTTGGATGTAATTTTTCAAACTTCTATTCAACATGATAAATTGTTCAACAAATATTTTTTAAATGGTGAACAAGAACATTTTCAGAATTACCATTCCTCTCTGTTGGAGAGGATAAAGGTGAGGTGGCTAAAGAAAAATTCTGAAAATGCTCTTGTTAATCAAGCATCTATTGATTCAGCAGTTGCAAGAGTGCTTCGTGCAAAATTTGAATTGGGCTTGTTTGAAAATCCTTATGCAGACTACTTCACCGAAGTGGATGTAAAAAAACATCAGGCATTAGCAAAACAAGCGGCTATTGAAAGTATGGTATTGTTGAAAAACAAGAATCAATTTTTACCTATGTTGCCTTTTTTAATAATGCCATATCCCGAAATTAATCCTGGAGCAACGCTTGCGCTTATTGGTAAGGATGCAACCGAATGTAGGCTGGGCGGCTACTCTGGCACAGGTGTTGAAAAAGCAAGTGTGTTGCAAGGCTTGACAAATAAATTTGGAACACAAGTAAAATATAGCGAAGGCGTAAATAGAACAGATAAAGAATTTACTGTCATTCCAAAGAAATATTTATTCAATGCAAAAAATGAAAATGGAATAGAGGCAAAATATTTTGATAACCTTACAATGAGCCAATCATCAGTATTTGAACGAAATGAAGATGAACTCAATTTTCATTACACCTTTTATTCACCCAATGAAAAAGTGCAAGCCGATTATTTTTCTGCTGAATTTTCAACCCAACTAATTTCACCCCAAACAGGAAAATTTAAAATTGGGTTAGAGGGAAATGATGGATTCAAACTATTTATCAACGGAAAATTAGTAATTGATAATTGGCAGAAAATTTCTTTTCATCAACAAACAATTGATTTCAATTTTGAAAAAGACAAAAGCTATGATTTAAAAATTCAGTTTTATGAACCACAAGGCAATGCACAACTGAAATTAATTTGGAATGTTGAATCAGCAAACGATGACGAACAAAAAATTCAGGAAGCAATTGCTGTTGCAAAACAATCTAATATCATCATTGTGTGTGCAGGCATTGAAGAAGGTGAATTTCAAGACAGAAAATTTTTATCGTTGCCCGGCAAACAAGAAGAAATGATTTTACGATTAGCCGCTTTGCACAAACCAATTATTGTTTTATTGTTTGGCGGCAGCGCTATTACCATGAACCGATGGATTGATAGTGTAGATGCTGTAATTGATTGTTGGTATGGTGGTGAGCAACAAGGCAATGCCATAGCCGATTTGCTATCAGGTGATGCCAACTTTTCTGGAAAATTACCTATTACATTTCCGATGAATGAAGGGCAATGTCCGTTAGTGTATCATCATCAACCAACAGGCAGAGGCGATGATTATATTGACGGTACAGGATTACCATTATTTCCGTTTGGCTTTGGGTTGAGTTATTCCACTTTTGAATTCAGCAATTTAAAAATTGATAAAACTATTTTGCATAAAAATGAATATGCAACAGCACAATTTGAACTGCAAAACACCAGTAAAATAGATGGTGCAGAGGTGGTGCAGTTGTATATTAATCAACCGTTATCAAAACTCACACAACCAATTTTGGCATTAAAACAATTTCAAAAAGTATTTTTAAAAGCTGGTGAAAAGAAAACAGTAACCATGAAAATTACACCTGAAATGTTGCGGCATTTTGACAACAACAATCAAGAAATTTTGGAAGAAGGGAATTACAAAGTAATGATTGGTAACTCGAGCAGAGAGTTGAAATTGAAAGAATTAATTAAAGTTGAATGATAATATTAAAAATCATTTTTCACTTTTACAGTTCCTGTGAGGTGCTTGATTTTATATTGTGAAAAATCTTCTTTAGCAATAAGTCCTTCGCCAAATAATACTTCTTTGCCCGTATTTATTTGTACCTTTTTATCAGTAAATAAAGTATGAGCTTTGGTATCCCAAGTGAGTTCTTCAGTATTTAATTTTTCATTTTTTATATTAATTACCTCCACACTATTTCTAACAATTACCTTCTGCTGTGCTTCGTAACTGATGCCGTACTTAGCTTTTATGTGTCCGTCTTCTTTTTTTTCATCATCATAAAATAATACTAAAACACCATTAGGTAATTCTTTATAAGGTTCTTTTGTGTTGTAAATCAACATGGTTGGTGCTTGTAATTGCGCTTTCAAATTTCCTTTATCACTATAATAAGTTTGAGCATCTTTTACGGTTTCAACTGTAATTTCTTTTAATGAAGCTATCTGACTAACTTTTTTCATATCGTTTTCGCAGGATGCAAAAACAATAATTAACAACAGACCAAATAAACTAGTATGATAATTCAATTTAACTTTTTTGAATTTTATTTTTATGATGTCCAATCTTCAATTTGTATTTGAGTTAACCTTTCGAAATCAGTTATATTTTTAGTAGCTAAAATTAAATTATTTGAAATAGCGGTTGCGCCAATCAGTAAATCGAAATCATCCAATAATTTTCCTGTCTTTTTTAATCTTGCTTTTTCTTTTGCATATATATCAAATGCAGTAAAAATAGGAAGTATTGTAAATTTATTTTGAAACTTTTCAAGTATCAGTGTATTGGCTTCATGCTTAATACTATTAGCAATTCCATATTTAAGTTCGGCAATTGTAATTTCTGAAATGTAACAATTTCCAATGCCAACGCTTTCAATTTTTTCATGAAGATTAAATTGTCCCTTCAAAAAATAAATACAAATATTAGTATCAAGTAAATATTTTTTCAAAATTCAACACGTTTACTTTTAAATGTTCTATCTTTTTTAATTTCAGCAATCATTTCATCGGCTGATTGTTTTGAAATTAATGAACCATATAAGGATTGCAGTGTATCAACTTTTGCTTGCTTGGTTTTGGCTTTCATGGATTTTGAAAGTTGGGCAATCAATTCCAATTTGTTATCAGTACTTAAATTTTTTAGTAATTCAATATAAGTATCAATCAAATTAATATTTAGGTCAGCTGATTTCATATTTAATATTTTTCAATTGCAAATATATACTTTTAATTATTTGCAGAAAAGTGAGCTTCTTATTTTGCAAGTTTAATCTTTAATCTAATATTATTTTTAATCTGCTTTTGACAGCCCCCAGCTTTAGTTCTACAATATTTAGTATCACCTAAATTCTCTTTTGAAATCATTCTGCCACGAGCTTTATTCAACATTTTTTCCAACTCAATTTCTGACTGCAAATATTCTAATTCTTTTTTGTTAGTAACACTTCGTTTTTTTAATTGCTTATTAATCAATTTCCCTTTTGAAGTGAATTTGCGAATAAAATCTTTATGACGATACACAAAAGTTTCCAACTCACTCATAGCATTCAAATAAATTTGAATTTGATTCATACTTTCTGTTTTATACCGACGCATTTTTTTTACCAACTTCAAAATTTTCTTTTGATAATTCACCACTTTTAAATGCTGAATTTGCACTTGTTTAAAATGCTTAAATAAAGTATCTATTAAAAATATTTTATCATCTAATAATAAACCATCTGCCGCATTTTGACGCTTTAAAAATTTTAATTTTAATGTTTGAATAGGATAATCTAAATCATCTACCATTGCTTCACGTAATTCAATACTTGTTTTACAATCCGTAATTCCTTTCAAAGTTTGGTCATCATAACGCTCCATTCGTTTCATTATATCATCATACAAATCATTAAAGCCATGAGCCATAGTAAGATATTCTTCTGTAGAAATTTTTACCGAATCTTTTAATTCATTTATTTTTTCTTCTAACCCCAAAGTGTCTTCGGCTTTGGCTGTTTTAGAATATTTAGTTTGATAAAAATGCAATTCAGATAAAAAGTGGTCCACATTTTTATCGTTTGATTTCATCAATTTTTTGTTGATTGATTTTTGTGTTTTGAATTTTTTTTGTGTTCGTATGGCTGCCGATAATATTTTTTTATTGGCATTCATAAGTCCGC
The DNA here is from genome assembly GCA_041165265.1 of Bacteroidota bacterium. GTDB lineage: Bacteria > Bacteroidota > Bacteroidia > Chitinophagales > CAIODY01 > CAIODY01. The sequence goes on from JBEANU010000153.1 coordinate 10,094, forward strand.
CATTATCTGCCATTACAATTTTCAATTTTAGTTGATTATTTTTTAGCAACTCATTTTTGCGTTCAGTAAGTTGTGCTTTCATTAACTGAAAAGTATCAGCCGCCATAGCAGCATTTTTTGATATTTCGTTCAATAAAAATGTATCGGCTATTGTCAATTCCTTTTCAGATTTTAATTCATTTTTCAATACATTCATTTGTGCTTCATGCTGTTCAGCTTTGCAAATAAAATTTCGTTTGTTAAAAGCAAATCCATCTTTTCCGTCATCAATGGTTTGTTCTAAATTATTTTCAGCAGCATAATTCAATAAATAATTTACAGCATTAGATGGTAATTCATCAGCATTATTAGTAAATTGATTTTCCCCCAAATAAGCTGAACTATCCTTTTCAAATTTTTTAATCGACACTCTTTTTTCATTCAATTGCCAATTAGAATTTAAAGGCAAATGATCTTTCATGAAATCAGAAGCAGATTTTTTAAAATATTTTTTTGAAGGCGATGCTACAAATCGAGGACTGAACTTAATTTTTTTACTGAATAATTTATGACGGGTGTACTGAATATAACCAGCATCCCAAGTAGCATCTACAAAATACCATTGGTTACTAATTTGAACAGCATTCCAACAATGTGTAGCTAAATAAAATTTATCGCCTAAGTCAACCCTTTCTGTTTTTGCATAGCCGTTAATTGTTACACATTTAATGCCTGCCCAATAACACATTTCATTCAATAATGAAGCATAACCTGTACAAACAGCCTGACGATATTTTACTACATTCAAATTAGAAACTGTGCTAAAATCTTGACTTAAAAATTTTTCAACATTGTATTCAATTCTAAAAGTAATCCAATCATGAATTGCCTCAAGTTTAGCATCATCAGTTGTTTTAGCTTCAATTATTTTTTCAGTAATATTTTTAATTACCTCGGAATATTCTTTTGGAGTGGGTTGATTTTTTTCTTTCGCAAAAGTGAAATTGGTAAATGCGATAAAAAAAATTAAAAGTAAAGCGAATGAAATTAGTGGTTTTTTCACTTAACAAATGTATTGAATGTTTTCAAACATATTTTATCTTAACATTACTTTTTCATTGCCTCATACAATACCTCTTGAATGGCTGTTCGAGTACCCATGGTAATTATTTTTTTGTTTTCAGCTTCAGGGTAAACTCGGTTTGATAAAAACACAAATACTAAATTATATTTTGGGTCAGCCCAAGCACTTGTGCCTGTAAAACCAGTATGGCCAAAGGTTTCAACGGATGCACTTTTGCACATAGGTGAAGCAACATTAGGATTAGGTTCTTGTTTGTCAAATCCTAAACCTCTTCGTGATACACTACTTTGCTTAGATGTAAAAAAGTTAACCGTTTCTTTTTTCAAATATCGCTTGCCTTTATATTCTCCTTTGTCATTTAAAAGCAACATCAATTGTGCTAAATCTTCAGCATTGCCAAACAAACCAGCATGACCTTGAATGCCGCCACACATAGCTGCTCCTTGGTCATGAACATAACCCCAAATCAATTGATGACGAAAATAATTATCTTCTTCAGTTGGCATAATTTGTTGTTTCTTAAATCCATGTTCTAATGGATTGAAACAAAGTGATTTTAATTTCATAGGTTGATAAAAAACTCTATTTACATATTCATCAGTTGTTTCATTTTTTAAGAGGCTTTCGCAAATGCGCTTCATGAAATATAAATCCAAATCGCTGTACACATATTTGCCAGGTGTTTTAATATCACTCTTGTAAATTTTATCCCACATTTTATCTAAGTAATCTTTACTCATCCAAAGTCCATCAGCCACAGCCAATGTGTGGTCTTCATCTTTTTCAGTTGCAAAATTTTTATCTAATTCAGCTTTTTTGTTCATACAATCTTTATAAAACGGAATGAACGGAACAAGCCCTGCTTGATGCAACAACAAATCTTTAATAATGATTTTTTTCTTGTTAGTTCGCTTTGCTTCAGGCAAATAATCAGCAATTGTTTTGTTTACATCTAACTTTCCTTCCTCATACAATTTCATGCAGGCTAAAGTGGTAGAAGCAATTTTAGTGATAGAGGCCAAATCGTATAAATCTGTTTTTTTAACAGGTGTTTTTGATTCATAAGTTGGCGTACCAAATGTTTTATCATAAATCATTTTTCCATCTTTCAATACTACAATTTCACAGCCAGGATAAGCTTTTGCTTGAATTCCATTCAAAGCAATGCTATCAATTTTTTTTAAGATTTTTGAATTCATTCCTACCAATTCAGCAACCGATTCTTCATCACTTATATTTTCTTTTAGTTGAATTTTACTGTTCAATTCATTTCCTTTTTTATAAGTAAAATTGGAAGAGGATGTGACAGGCAACTTTCCCTTACTTTTTGTTTTTCCTAAAAATAAATCAGCTAAGGCTTGTTGTGAAAATGAATTGTCTTCATACGCTACTACCACTTTTTCACAGTCATCAAAATACTTTGTTGCATAAGGCGAACCAAACAAAATCACACCGCAATTTTGCTTAGCAGAAATTTGTTTAATAAAATTTCTTGAAGCCCAACTCAACCCATATTCTTTGCCTGCAAATCGGCTCATTTTATGAACCTCAAACCAAGTGTAGGAATAGTTTTGCAAGGAGTCTTGTAAGTAATTCCACGATGAATCAGATGAACTTGTGTTGTTAATTCTAAAGCATTTTACATTCGCATTTTGTAAAAGTAGTTTTGAAAAAGTACTCAATGAATCACCATTAATATTTACAATAGCAACAGTAGATTTTGTGTTATTCTCTTTTATTGAAGTTGAAGTAATAGTTGTGAAAGCATTGCTGTACAAGGTTTTAATCAACTCAATATGTTTTTTGTTTTGCAAATCTTGTTGCAAATTTTTCATATCAATGGGTTGATAATGATTCAACCCTGCTTTGTATTTGTAGTATAAAATTTTACGAACTCTGTTGTCAATTTCTTCTTGTGTAATCAATTTTTTTTCAATGGCTTTAAAAATTTGATGAAAGGCTTCAGGTACATTTTTACTCATCAAAAGCATATCATTACCAGCCAAAAGTGCTTTTACATCTACTACTCCGTCAGCAAAATTTTTGGTTACACCATTCATTCCTAAAGCATCGGTTATTACCAACCCTTTATAACCCAACTCTGTTTTCAATAAATCTTCTACCATATTTTGTGATAGAGAAGCAGGTGTTTTTTCATCAGGTTCTAATTGTGGAATAGCCAAATGCGCCACCATCACACTTGGTACATTTGCTTGAATTAAAGCGATGAAAGGCTTTAATTCTAATGAATCCAAGCGGTTTCTACTAAAATTCAAAACAGGTAAATCGGCATGTGAATCAACTTCTGTATCTCCATGACCGGGAAAGTGTTTAGCACAAGTAAGAATGCCACCTTTGTGCATTCCGTTCATATAAGCAATTCCTTTTCTAATTACGTTATCTGCATTTTCACCAAATGAACGATCGTTAATTACAGGATTTCGAGCATTGTTGTTAATGTCAACATCAGGTGCAAAATTAATATGAATGCCCATACGCTTGCATTCTTCCCCTACAGCAATTCCCATTTGCTCAATCAAACTATCATTTTGAATAGCTCCTAATGTTAATTGATGCGGAAATGAAAGTGTAGAATCAATTCGCATTCCTAATCCCCATTCGCCATCAAACCCTACCAGCAAAGGTGTTTTGGCTAATGATTGATAATAGTTTAGTTTATTAGCATGACGTTGAGGAGTGGCTTGCATCATGATAACACCACCAATATTGTATTTGGTGATTAATTCAGGTAAATTTCTACAATTAACTGAGTCTTTATTTTGCCATGCAGGCATCATAAAAAGCTGACCAATTCGTTGGGTATCATTCATCCATTTCAGTTGTGCTTCAATCCATTGAATGGTATCGCCGTTGGTTTCAATGTGGGTTGAATAGCTTGCGGCATCAAGCTTTGTTGAAGATGTGCTATGTTTTTTCTTTTTCTTTTTTTTGCTAATAGTAGTTTTTTTTGCCTTTCTTTTTTTGGTAGAATAATTAGCAAATAAATAGCCGCCTACTAATAAACCTAAGCACAATAGCAATATTGATTTTAATTTCACGATAAATATTTTGAAGTATAATTTGTAAATATTAAAAAAATTGAAGGCAATTTGGCTTGTGAAATACACTTTATTATCAACTTAAAATTGTGTAATGTTGAAATAAAAAAGGCTGTATTCGGTTAAGAATACAGCCTTTCAGAATTATTAAATGAAATAAATTATACTAAAACTTTTGGTGCAGCACTCATAATTTCATCATTAGCTTGCGAAGCATATTTGCTAAAATTATTTACAAATTTATTAGCTAAATCATTTGCTTTTGAATCGTAAGCATTTGCATCAGCCCAAGTATTACGTGGGTTAAGTATTTCAGTAGGTACTTCAGGGCACGAAGTTGGTATCGCTAATCCAAACACAGGATGATTTTCAAACTGAACATTATTTAATTGTCCGTTTAAAGCAGCAGTAATCATAGCTCTTGTAAATTTCAATTTCATACGGCTACCAACACCATAAGCGCCGCCGCTCCAACCCGTGTTAATTAACCAAACATTGGTATTGTATTTTCGCATTCTTTCCCCTAACATTTCAGCATATCGTGTTGGATGTAAAGGTAAAAAAGGAGCTCCAAAACAAGCACTGAAAGTAGTTGTAGGTTCTGTAATTCCGGCTTCAGTACCTGCTACTTTAGCTGTATAACCACTGATAAAATGGTACATTGCCTGCCCTGCCGTTAACTTTGAAATTGGAGGTAAAACGCCCGAAGCATCACAAGTTAAAAAGAAAATATTTTTTGGAATTCCGCCAACACTTGGTGATACTGCATTTGCAATATGTGTCATTGGGTATGCAGCTCTTGTATTTTCAGTTTTGCTGATGTTTGCATAATCAGGAGTGTTAGTTCCTGCAATAAATTTCACGTTTTCTAAAACTGTTCCGTGTTTAATAGCAGCCCAAATTTCGGGTTCTTTTTCAGCAGTTAAATCAACGCATTTTGCGTAGCAACCACCTTCAAAATTAAATACACCATCATCAGCCCAACCATGTTCATCGTCACCAATTAATGCTCTGTTAGGGTCAGCCGATAAAGTTGTTTTGCCTGTGCCGCTTAAGCCAAAGAACACAGCAGTATCGCCAGCTGCACCAATATTAGCTGAGCAATGCATTGGTAATACATTGCGGTTTACTGGTAAAATAAAATTCAAAACCGAGAAAATAGATTTTTTCATTTCGCCGGCATAACCTGTACCTGCAATCAAAACCATTTTCTTTGTAAAATTTACAATTACAAAATTGCCTTGGCGCAAACCATTTTCTGCAATGTTGGTGGTTTTATAATCAGGGGCGCAAAGTATTGTCCAATCAGGCATCATAGCTGCTTTTTCAGCATCTGATGGGCGCATGAACATGTTATCTACAAATAAATTGTGATAAGGAATTGCGTTGATGGTACGAACATTCAAACGATAGTTTGGATTGGCACATACAAAATTATCACGAACATAAATTTCTTTACCTTCGTAATGTGCAGCCACTTCAGCTTGCAATCTATCAAAAGCTTCAGGTGTAACGCCAACATTTGTATCACCCCAATTCACATCATTTTCGGTGATGTTATCTCGTACAATAAATCTGTCTTTTGGGCTTCTTCCACTAAATTCGCCACTATCAAATACAATTGCACCATTATCAGCATAAACTCCATGACCTAATTCTATGGCTTTATCCATTAATTGTTGTGGTGTTAAATTCCAATTACACACCGCAATGTTCTTGATACCAACAGTGCTTAAGCTTACTGCGGTATTTTTAATTCCGTTCTCTTGCATATAAAAATTTAGTTATAGTTTGGAGGGCAAATGTACAGATTTTTACGAATGATAAAAAACCTATTATTATTTTCTACTTCTTAAATAATAATACGATGGATTGTCATCAATTTTATTTGAAATTAAATCAAACCAATATGTTGGTAAATCCATCATACTAACTGGCGAACAACGGGTAAGCCTATCGGCACTTAATGCTACACCTTTTACAATGCCATATTTGGCAATACATTGTTTTGAAAAATTGCTACAACTGGGTATATGTGGGCAATCAGTGGCTAATTGCGGTGAAATTATATTTTGATACAGATACAAACTAGCTGTTAGTGGCATCAGTAGTGGATTTTTTCGTTTTAATAGTGTAAAATGCTTGGTTGAATTTGCGCTAGGATATTGGCTGATGGTTTGTTTCATCAACAACAAATCATTTTTATTTTGAGCAGATAAAAATAAATGAGGTGCAAAAATTATTATTAAAAATAGAACTATTGATTTCATATAAAATTAAAAAAGCGATAAGGGTTTCTTATCGCTTTTTAGTTGGCTTGTTTTATCTTATTAAAGTAACGGTACCTGTTAATGGAAATACTTCGCCTTCGGCGCATTGTACTTCAATTTGATACATAAATACACCGCTTGGCATTGGTTGGCCGTTAAAAAAGCCATCCCAACCTTGTGTATTATCATTTATTGGTTGATGATCGGCACTATATACTAAGCCTCCCCATCTATCATAAATTCGTACATAATTAAGTTGTGAAATACCTGTGCCTTGTATGTAAAATCTTGAGTTTTGTGCTGATGAGCCAGGAATAAATGCATTGGGTACATATACTGAGTTAGAGGCATTACAAAGTACATGAATGGTAACATCTGATGTATCTGCACATCCATGAATGTCCGTTAAAATTACGGTATATTTAGTGGTAACATCGGGGCTAACAGTTGGTGAGCCTGATGTGATGGAATCAATGCGATAATTGGGTTGCCATAAGTAGGTATAAAATCCGCCAGCAGCTCCTACTTCTGGTATTTTTATTGGTTGCCCAGCTACAATATCATTGATATCATGATTTAAAACTACATTTGGCAACGGAAAAACAGTTACTGAAACATCAATTGCATCACTATTACAAGTACCATTAATGGTTGCGGTATAGGTATAAGTTGCCGGAAATGCTGGTGTTACTACAAATGATGGTTTTGTAGATACAATATCACCAGTAAGCTGACTTAGCCATGAATAGGTAATACCTCCTTGTGCTGTTAGCATTGCCGAACCTCCTATACAAATTGATGTATCAACGCCAGCGGTAGGTACAATGAATGAAATAATGTGTACATCAACACAAGCTGTATCACTACAACCAAATTGGTTACTTACCTGCATACAATAAGTGGTATCAATTTGCGGCTGAATTATTGGATTGGCATTAAATCTATCCGGTTTGAAGGTAGTTCCAAATGGCGAATACCAATTATAGGAATGATTAACCACTGGTGCACAACCTAAGCTTACTTGTTGGCCTCCGCAAACTAGCGTATCTAAAGCAACACAAGCTATTGGAATTGGATAAGTGCTTACAATTTTAGTAGCTGTATCCATACAACCATTTGATGTAGTTACAATATATACAACAGTATCAAATATTGTAGTGGCTGCTCCATTATGGGTAAATGTATATTTAATGCCTGTTGGATAGTTAGATGAATTATATCCCCAACTAATATTATAATTGGTGATTGGTGAAATTGCTGTGGTTGTACTTAAATCTTGAAAAGTAACTTGAATTGGATTACAAGCACCTGGTGGGGTTAAATCAAAAGCTGCATGAGGGCTTGGGTACAAGCAAATTTGCTGACTGTATATACTATCACAACCAGAAGCGTTACTCACCACCAATTTTACAATAAAACAGGTTGAATTAGCACCATTTGCTAAATAAAATTTATGGGTTGGGTTTGCTATTGTTGATTGACAACCTAATGCTCCATCACCAAAATCCCAACAATATCTAAGCTCGGCGGTAGGTGTACTTGTACTAGTAAAAGTAACGGTTGCTGAATCTCCGCAATAAACAGTTTTTGGAACAGTGAAACTTGCTATTACATCAGGTGATACATATACAGTATGAATTGAACTTGTATCAACACAAAATGTTGTTGAACTATCAATTAATACTACTTGATAAGTACCAGCTGTATTAAAGCAGTGTGATGTGGATGTAAGTGTGGTGTTTATTGTTTTGCTTGGCCAATCAAAGTACCAATGATAAGATAAGTTAGGCTCAGGATCGGTAGATGTGTTTATGAAAGAGATACAAGAACCTATACAAATACTATCATCACTAGCATTAAAAGTTGATACTGGTTTTGGATGAACAGTAAATAAACTGGATTTAGTGAGTGAATCTACACATCCAAATTTACTCTTTATTTTTAATTGAACTGAATAAGCGCCTGGTGTGCTAATTTGAACATTAATGGTATCGGAGGTGTAAGTGCCCACAATTGCATTAGTATTTACATCAAATATATTCCACTCATATGCACCTGTATCTAAAATACTTACTGAACTTGCCACGGATGTGTTTTGAAATTGAATGCTTGCCGTTCCGCAAAAATTAGAAATATTTGGTACATGTTTAAATGATGCTTTAGGACCATCAATAAAAACCGAATCAGTAAATGGATAAGAACAGTTTGAACCATCTGTAATAAAAAAGTAAACTGGATAAGCCCCTACAACATTGAATGGATGACCAAAATGATAATATTGAGAGCTGGTATCTGAAGGATTTGGTCGTGGTATTTGAATAGGTGCACTTGCATCATTCCATACTGCTAAAATTCCGTTAGATGAATTTGTAGAATCATTAAACCAAATTGTATCACCTAAGCATGCATGTTGTTTAAATAATGGTAAAGGCTTATAAGTGGGACCTAAAACTGTTGAAACAGTTGAATATAATGATTGACAAGCCGAACCCAATGCCCCTGAATTACTGTATAAATAAAATTTTATATCGTAAATACCCACAGCACCAGTTGGTAATTGGAATGATTTAGGTATACCACCTTGACGTTTGGTATAAGTGAATTGTAATGGAGGGGTTACACCTGGAATTGTTTCAACAATTACTAAACTATCATATGCACCAGTTGATTGATTAGTTACAGGTAAAAAACTAGATGGGCATGGCCAAACTAATGGAACTGTAAAAATTGCAGTTGGGTCTTGAAAATGAATCCGTACGCAGGTATCACTAGCGCAAACCGAACCAGTGCCAACACAATAGTTGGCTACTCTTAAATTTAAATAATAATATCCATTAGTTCTGGGTGGTAATGAATAGGATGATTTAGTGCTTCGGGTAGATGAATCTAATGCATGACCTGATTTACAAACTACATTATCCCATGTCCATGTACTATTACTAACAACCCCAGTTGATACATTTTGAATATTTACTTGGGCTGCCAAACATAATACCGAGTCGGGCAATCCAGTTATTTTTGCTTTATTTCCACAAAAAACAGGTGACCCTATTGTGCCTGATTGCATACAGCCATTATTATCAAATACCCAATAATTAAAATTATTACCCGGTTGTTTTAAAAAACAGTGCGTAAAGTTAGCCCAATTACCATAAAGGGTATCCCGTTTTGAACCATCTGCAAAATCAATTACAGTTTTTAGTAGCGTTGTATTGCAAACTGCTATTTTATTAATGAATTTTGAACACTGCCCACAACTTCCTGAATCTGGTACTAATTGTATTAAATCTAAACGATGTCGTGGGTTTGATTTTGTGGTGCCTGCCTGATAAATTTCACTTACATTTAAAAATAACTCTGATGAATCTTTACATGACCCTGAATTGTTGGATACAATTAATTTTAGTTTAAAAGTACCGCATGAATCATAAGTATGAGTTAGGTTGTTTAATATACCACCCCCAAAATTATTGTTAGTTGTTGTGGTAAATGTGGTATCCGTTCCATCTCCGTTATCAATTACAACTACAGGTGGATAAGGACTATTAGGTGTTGATGCCAAACCGTTAAATGTCCAAGTGGCAGCACTACTATTCAAACAAATAGAGGTAGGTGCATTAAATGGTACTAGTTGTAAAACAGATTGTAAGGTTAAAATTGAAACTGTTTTTTTCACTGTATCAGGCTGACACGATTGTCCGCTATTGCTCACTATCATCCAAACGGTGAATACGCCATTGCTTGGAAATGAATGTGTAATCCTAACGGGCGAATGTGGCGTATTAGGCGAAGATGCTGGCCAATAAACATTGGAGTAGATAGCATCTGTTCCTCCGGGTCCAGCTCCAAACATAATAAATTCAACTGTTGTTGGATAACTACCTGTGCCATTTTTAGGATAGATTTTAACCTTGGGTATAAATGTACAAGTTTGAGAGCTTAAACCGCCGCCTGCTGTACACCAAACTGAATCCTTAAAATCTGACTTAATACCATTAACTGTAACTAAGCTGTCAATTGTTAAAGTATCTACACAGCCATTGCTATTAATTACAAAATGACCCGAATATACACCTGTATCTGAAAAACAAACTTTAGGAGTATCGCATATTCTGGATTGGGCTAATATTGGCGTTTTGTGTGGTCGGGTAAAATACCATTGACATGATTTAAAATTGCACAGTGAAACATAAGCCCCGGGTATGGGCACTACTTGGGTTATAGGGTCAGGGTTTACAAATAAACAGGCACTACCATTTTTTAAACATAATACTGAATCAGATAAAGTAACTTTTGGTTGCACTTTATGCCCAATATGTATTACACGAGTTTGTGTAATAGTATCACTACAAAAAACACCTTTGGATGTATATGACCGATGTGCCATTTTCACCGTATAACAAGTATCAATATTACTTGCATATAAATGTGTTGCAGTTGAATCATGCGATTTAAAAACCGTTCCATCGCCAAACCACCAAGTGTATAAAGTATCAATAAACGGAAATGATGTTGCTTTGAAATTTACTGTAAGGGTATCGCATCCTTTTGTTTTATTGTATGAAAAACTTCCAGATAATTGTTTTAATGTAACAGTTGATACGCTGGTAGTTGAACAACCGCCCTTATTTGCAGGTTGCGTAACTTTTAACCAAATGCTATGAGGTGTTGTATAGCCTGAAAAATTTACTAAAATTGTATCGCCTGTTCCAATTACTGTTCCGCCTGAAGCAGGATTAGTAGTGTACCATTGATAAGTTGCGCCCGGTAAATTAGGTGCAAAATTTTGCTGAGGACCATAAAACACAAAATCATGAGATGGCGTACAATAACTACTTACATAACCTGGCGCTAATGTAATATTTGATTTAGGACAAGGATTGATTGTAATTTGCAAATTTGAACTGCCTGCACAAGCAATTGGTGTAAACAATGTGGCACAACCATTTACCGCATTAATAATTGAATCACCCCTAAATCCTATACAATAAGTTACTGGCGTTTGAATGCAGGATGGTAGATTAATACTAAATGATGCTGTACCAACATTTCCACCAACTGAAGAAATTGTACCTAATTGAATAGGATTAACACATCCTATTGGATACGAACCATTACACGGAACTGCCATTAAAATTCCGTTAATAAAACTTGATGCTGAAATCGGAATGGAAGAAGCACTAAAAGAAACGGTAAACTGTTGCCCCGACCCTGTACTAGTAGTTGATACACTTAATGTAGGGCATGGTGTACTTGCAATACCTTGAATACACACTGCATTATTCGCTGTTGTAGTATCTGAACAACCAAATGATGCATTCACAGCATTATAAACCGCAACTTTAACATCTGTGCAGCCATATGCTGGAAAATTTTGCGAAATGGTATTGGTTACAAAAGGACCTTGTGGTACCGATGCCGTTGCAGGTATCCACCATTTGTAGGATGTTGAACCTGTGTTAGCGCCTAAAGTTACAGTACCTGGTGCACATAAATTTCCACTTGAAATACTAATTGTTGCATTAGGATTACAAACCGGATTCATGTAATTGGTTTTGATAACGGCACTTCTACAGCCATTTGCATCGGTTACTTGTAAATATACATTTTGCTTTGCAGATGAACTAGGGTTACAAGTATATTTTACAGCAATTGAGCCAGAGCCTGGTAATGCTGTTCCTGTTGTTGTTTGCTGGGTGCTATAATTGCCACCAGCAGGATTTGTACCTGTACCTAAATTCCAAGTATAGGTGTAAGGTGGCGTACTTGCTGGGTTGCACGGGGTTATTGTAGTTACAAAACTATTGCAACCAATAGTATCAGAAGCTGTAAAACATGCCTTTGGTGTTGAATGTGTACTGGCAATACACTTACATATTTGATTTACCTGACCTGCCGCATTTGATATTGTTAAACATACATAATATGAACCCGGATTTACAGCTGCAACAATGGGCGAACTTGATTTAGTGGCTCCAAAAAATTTGTACACGATTGGGCTAGTTGAATTATTACAAACAAATGTAGGGCTGTAATAAATTGACCATTTGGCAGTATCATAATTACCTGTTGAAGTATTATTTAATGTTAAAATTAAATTGCCACAAGTATCAATAGGAAAAGTAAGCCCATTTGAGGCTACAAAGGCTGCTGTAATTTGCGCTTTACTATTGTTTGCAAATACTAAACTAAATAGAATTACTATTAAAAAAAGTAGTTTTTTCATGGTATAAAATTAAGGTAAAAACTTTATATTAAGGTTGTAATTATTAGACTGATTTTAAATCACAAATGTTGCATTTTAAAAACGTTGCATCTGCTTTTCAACTTTTACAAAATTCGTAAACTTTAGGGGTATAAGCAACTACTTTTACCCGATAAAATAGTTAGTGCTATTATTTTTTTATCACATCCATTCCAATATCTTTTCTGAAATATTGATTGTCAAAAAATCCTTCTGAAGCTTTGCTGATGGCTAATTCACGGGCTGTGTTTAAATCTGTATCTAAAGCAGTTAGCATCATTACTCTTCCGCCTGATGAAATTATTTTTCCGTCCTCATTCAATTTTGTACCAGCATGAAATACAGTAATATTTTCAGATGCTGAAATTTCATTCATCAATTTCCCTGTTTCAAAAGTTTCAGGATAACCCTTACTTGCTAAAACAACTGTACAACCTGCCAATGGATTTTCTTTTAATTGTTGTTCATCTAATTTTCCAGCAGCCACAGCGTTCATTAATTCTACCAAATCATTTTCAATTCTGGGTATAACCACTTCCGTTTCAGGGTCACCCATTCGGCAATTATATTCAATAACAAATGGTTCTAATTCATTTACTCCCTCTCCTTTGGAGAGGGTTGGGGTGAGGCAAATTAATCCAAAATATATAAATCCTTTGTAAACAATTTTTTCTTGTTGTAATCCCTTAATCGTAGGCTCAATCACTCTTTCAATTACTTTATCCATCAACTCTTTATTGGCAAATGGAACTGGAGAAATAGCTCCCATGCCGCCAGTATTCAATCCTTTATCGCCTTCGCCTACACGTTTATAATCTTTTGCTGTTGGTAAAAGCAAATAATTTTTTCCATCCGTAAGCACAAATACACTCATCTCAATTCCTTTCAAAAATTGTTCAATCACCACTTTTGCACTTGCATCACCAAATTTGGCTGCTGTAATCATTTCAGCTAATTCAGCTTTGGCTTGCTCTTTTGTTTCGCAGATTACCACTCCTTTTCCTGCGGCCAATCCATCAGCTTTTAAAACAATTGGTAACGATGAATTTTCTAAATAAGTAAATCCTTCTTCTAAATTATTTTTATCAAATTCTTGATATGCCGCTGTTGGAATTTGATGACGAATCATAAACTTTTTTGCATAGGCTTTGCTTCCTTCCAATTTTGCACCTTCCGTAGATGGACCAATTACTGGAATATGTTTTAAAGATTCTTTCGATTGAAAATAATCGTAAATTCCTTTTACCAAAGGCTCTTCACTTCCTGGCAAAACCAAATCAATTTTTTCATCTACACAAAATTTTTCAATAGCTTCAAAATCCGAAACTTTGATGGCAATATTTGTTCCGCAAGCCATTGTTCCAGCATTTCCTGGCGCAATAAATAATTTAGTACATAATTTACTTTGAGCAATTTTCCATGCAAAAGCATGTTCTCTTCCGCCTGAACCTAATAGTAAAATTTTCATGAAAAAAAATTGAACGGTAAAGTTAATAATTCAGACTAAGTTCTAATTAATACGTCAGGCAATCTTTTTAAAAATTATGGAAGGAAATTAGTTTACAATACTATGAGGTCGCTTTTTTATTGATTGGATTTTTTTAATTTATATTTGCAAAAACAAAGTACAACTATGACCACCAACTATATACTGTCAGCCAATGAATTAAATGAATCTTTTTTAAAAGCAGTTAAAACAATGTTTGGTAAAAAAGAAATCATTATTTCTATTTCAGATGGCATAGATGAAACGGAATATTTATTGAGTTCAACTAACAATAAAAAGAATTTGAAAAAATCAATACAACAGCTCGAAAAGGGTGAAGATGTTGTATTTAGCGGAAACTCATTCGTCAAAGAAGCAAAAAAAATTGCTCAAAAAAATTAAAGATAAGAGATGTAAGATTTTCAAAAAATAGCTTCAAAGAATTTTCAAATTGGGCTGTTGAAAATAAAAAGCTTTACTAACGTGTTACCGAATTAATTGAGGCAACTCGAAGAACGCCATTTGAAGGAATTGGAAAACCCGAAGCTCTGAAGCATGATTTAAAAGGTTGTTGGAGCAGAAGAATGATAATGAACACAGATTAGTGTACGCTGTTGCAGCGAATGAAATTGTAATTATTTCTTGTAAATTCCATTATTAGTATTTCGTGAAACTAAAAATAAAAATCAGTTTTTAACAAACTTCTTCCTGAATATTTTTCCGTTGTTGTCGGTTAGTTTTATGAAATAAATTCCGTTGGAGAGGGATTCAATATTTATGATTTCAGATGTATGATTTATGATTGAAATACAAATTTGACCATAAACATTTTTTATCTCAACTGTATTTACTAATGACTGATTACTAACTACTGTTAACTTGTCTTTACATGGATTTGGATAAACTACCACACTATTTTCTTCACTCTCATTTCTTCCTAATGAAATAGTATCACGAATAAATTCGCCTTGATTTTCATCAGCTCCAATATCAACTTTAGTACTAAAAATTCGTGGTTGATTTTCAAAATCAGTTTCAGATGTTGTTACCTGAAAGCTACTATTTCCAGCATCTACAGCTGGGCTTTGATTAAATAAATGAAAATCGTTTTGATGTTCGTTCACAAATTGAGGGTCAGCAAATAGGCTATTATTATCCGTTGAACTTATCATTTTAAAATAGCCAAACCCCGATGCGTAATTACCATCCCAATTAAAAATGGCAGTTGCTGGATTTAACAAGGATGTGCAATACAAATTAAAATCCATTTGGTTGTGTTGCCAACCTGCGCCATAAAACCAAGTGTACCCTAATACATTTTGATTGTTAGCATAAAAAATATTATGAGTGATAGAACTACTATCAAACGGAAAAAATACAAATTCACCTGCGCCAGTTTTCAGTGAATTATTTTGATAGAAAGTGTTGTGATGAATATTGGTGTAATGAATTCTGCCTGTTGAAGAGGTATAGTTGTAAATGCCTATTGATA
>JBEANU010000154.1:0-3048 GCA_041165265.1 Bacteroidota bacterium
GGTTCGCTGGCAATCAAATTTAAAAATCGTGTCATCGCCGCTTCGCCATCCAACATGCCTTCATCCATGTTCACATCAATTACTTGTGCGCCATTTTCTACCTGCTGCAAAGCCACAGCCAAGGCTTCATCGTACTTGTCTTCTTTGATAAGTCGAGCAAACATTTTCGAACCCGTTACGTTTGTTCGTTCGCCAATGTTGATGAAATTAGTATCTGGGCGAAGTGTTAAAGGCTCAAGACCTGATAGTTTTAAATATGGATGGATTGTCATGAAATATTTACGATTTTAGATTTACGAATTACGATTGGAATACAAGCAACTCGATTTTTATTTTGAAAATTTATTAGAATTATTTTTTGATGTTTTTAATGAAGCTACAACGATTTTCAACAACTCTTCATTCTCTTTCATCAACTCATTTAGTTTTCCTTTTTTGAAATATTCACATTCATCAATCACCTCTAACCAAAACATAGTTTCATCAGTTTCTTCTTCTACAATTTTTAGTTTATTAATAAAATCAGGAGTTGATTTTGCTCTGCAAGCCGCTCTGTAATTGGCTGCTGAAGAAGTGGCAGAACGAATAATTTGTTTTGACAAAACACTTTTTGCATCATCTTTTCTCATTGCTTCAGTCATTTTAATTATTCTGATTGAAAACTTTTTCAATCGTAATTTCATTTCTTCTGAATTCATAAATACTGTGGTTTGTTAATCGTAAATCTAAAATCGTAATTCGTAAATTAAGCAGTTTCAAGAATTGGCATTTTTCTAGGACCAAACTTCTTCATGTGTTCCGCCATATGTTTAATATGGTCAGGTGTAGTGCCGCAGCAACCACCAACAATATTTACCCAACCATTGGCAGCCCACTCGTCAATTATTTTGCACATATCATCGGGGGTTTCATCATAACCACCAAAGGCATTTGGCAAACCTGCATTTGGATAACAACTCACATAACACGATGCAATGTTGTTCAACTCTTCAATATGCTGACGCATATCAGCCGCACCCAGAGCGCAATTCAAGCCTACTGAAAAAGGTTTTGCATGAGCGATGGAAGTATAAAAAGCTTCTAAAGTTTGTCCGCTTAATGTTCTACCACTGGCATCCGTTATGGTGCCGCTAATCATAATTGGAAGCCCCTCCCGACCTCCCCAAAGGGGAGGAGTATTGTCACCCTCAAAGCCTTCTTGCGTTAGCAGTTCTCCCCCTTTGGGGGAGTTAGAGGGGGCTTTGTCTTTAAAATATTTTTTGGTAGCAAAAATTGCCGCTTTTGCATTTAGTGTATCAAAAATTGTTTCAATTAAAATGATGTCAACGCCGCCATCAACAAGGGCTTCCACTTGTTCGTAATACGCTTGCATCACTTCATCAAAAGTTACAGCACGATAACCAGGATTGTTTACATCAGGCGAAAGCGAAAGTGTTCGATTGGTTGGTCCAATTGCGCCAGCAGCAAATCTTGGCTTATTAGGATTTTTTGCAGTGTACTCCAAAGCCGCAGCCTTGGCTAATTTAGCCGATTCAAAATTGATTTTATACACTTCACTTTGCAAATGATAATCGCCTTGTGCAATGGTGGTGCCGCTGAAAGTATTGGTTTCAATAATATCGGCACCGGCTTCTAAATATTCTTTGTGAATGGCTGAAATAATATCAGGTCGGGTGATGGACAGCAAATCATTATTGCCTTTCAAATCGTGTTTTGAATCTTTGTAAACATCGCCACGATAATCTGCTTCCTGCAAATTATAACGCTGAATCATAGTGCCCATGGCACCATCAATAATTAAAATGTTTTTTAAAATTGCAGCATGCAAAGCCGCTGTAGTAGCAGATTGTGTCATGTTTATTAGTTTTTATGTTAGTGAAAAAAATAGCGCTCTCAATCTAAACAATAAACAAATCCAATTGAAAGCGCTGCAAATGTACAATTGGAACTTCATATTTAAAAATTAAATTTATTTTAGATGAATGCATTGTAATTTTGGAAAAAGAAATAGAAATGAAAACAGATATACAATCGAGAGCAGATATAGAATTACTGATAAATACCTTTTATGATAAAGTAAAAAATGATGATTTGATTGGCTATATTTTCAATAATGTAGCTAACGTAAATTGGGAGCATCATTTGCCTATTATGTACAATTTTTGGGAATTTAGCTTGCTAGAAACCGCAAGCTACAGAGGAAATTTAATTGATAAACATATTGGCTTGCATAAGCAAGAACCATTAACAGCCGAACATTTTGAACGTTGGCAATTATTATTTAATCAAACTTTAGATGAATTATTTGAAGGGGAAAATGTGTTAAAAGCGAAACAAAAAGTAGAGCTAATGAAAACATTAATGATGATAAAAATTGACCGTAGTAGGCAAACAGGTTTTATTTTATAAATCTACTCTTTGAAAAAATCCCTCAAATTTTTTGAGGGATTTTGGAAAGGTGGAGGATAAATACAGCTTAAGAAACTATTATATGGGAATTTAATATTCCATTTTGAAACCAACACCTTTTACAGTAGAAATAATCTCAGTAGAGGTTTTGATTCTTATTTTTCGTATGTGAACATCAATAGTTCTATCTCCCATGATTAAAGTACTTCCCCAAATTTTATCGAAAATTTCTTTTCGGGTAAAAACTTTACCAGGTTTAGATGCTAGCATTTCAACCAAATAAAATTCCTTCTTCGCTAATTCAACTTTTTTTCCAAAATAGTTGATTGAATAATTTTCATGATTAATGATTAAATTACCTATCACTGAAACTTTATTATCGAATAATTCAGTTGTTCCTTTTTTATTATGTTTTTGTTGCAAGGCTTTATTGATACGAAGTAGTAAAACTTTTGGCTTTATTGGCTTATATATATAATCATCAGCACCAATGTTAAAGGCATTTACTTCAATTTCTTCATCGTTTCGAGCCGTTAAAAAAACAATTGGAGTTTCCTTATACTCTTCGGTTTTTCTTAAATATTCACATACACTTGTACCTTCTAAATTGGGCATCATGATATCCAATAAAAAAACATC
>JBEANU010000155.1:0-2572 GCA_041165265.1 Bacteroidota bacterium
TCTAAACGCATCATTCTGCTCTTTGGGATTTGCTCCATCGGAGCAAAATGTTAATAGCAATAAATAAAGAAACTTTTTTTAAGCTCCTTCGGAGCGACCTGTAAACTGATAAGAAATATTGAAATAAGAACTTCTAAAAATTATTTTTCAATTAATTAAATAGAAATTAATATTTGATTGCTGCTTCTTACTTTTACCATCTAAATTTTCTACCATGAATTTATTCAAAAAACAAAATCTGATAATTGCTGCGGCATTAGTATTAAGTGCTTGTGGTACTGTGAAACTATACGAACCTACTGAAAGCAACGTAGCTAAAGTGAAATCAAAAGATGCGGCTGTGGATGTGAACACATTGGCAATTGGTAAAAATTTGTTTGAAACAAAATGTAGTGCTTGTCATAAATTATATGCACCATCTACTAAAACCGATACACAATGGGCTAAAGTATTAGATTGGATGCAACCTCAAGCAAAAATTACAGATGCCGAAAAACATCAAATTTATTTGTACGTAATTAGCCATCCTTAATTCAGTTCATGAAAATAGCATTAGCTCAACTCAATTATCACATTGGCAATTTTGAAAGCAATACAAAAAAAATTGTAGATGCCATTCATCAAGCAAAATCACAAGGTGCTGAAATTGTTTTATTCAGCGAATTAGCAGTGTGTGGTTATCCTCCACGAGATTTTTTAGAGTTTGAAGATTTTATTCAATGTTGCGAAAATGCAATTGATGAAATAAAATCTCACACTGCTGGAATTGCTGTTTTGGTGGGCTGTCCGAGTCGTAATCCTAAAATTGAAGGCAAAGATTTATTTAACTCAGCTTATTTTTTAGCTGATGGAGAAATTAAAAAAATAATTCACAAAACATTGTTGCCAACGTATGATGTGTTTGATGAAAACAGATATTTTGAGCCGAATAAATCGTTTGAAATTGTTGAATACAAAGGCAAAAAAATTGCAGTTACGATTTGTGAAGATTTATGGAATTTGGGAAATAGTAATCCGCTTTATACCATTTGCCCAATGGATGAATTGATGAAATTCAAACCAGAAATGATTTTGAATTTATCAGCATCACCATTTGATTATGAACATGCTGAAGACCGCAAACGTGTACTGAAAGCGAATGCACAGGCGTACAATATTCCAATTTATTATTGCAATCAAGTTGGCGCACAAACCGAAATTATTTTTGATGGCGGAAGCCTTGTGATAAATGCAAGTGGTGAAGTAGTTGAAGAATTAGCCTACTTCAATGAAGAATTACGAATTACGAATTATGAATTAGGAATGCATTTACCTAATAACTTAATAACCAATAACTCAATAACTACTTCTGAAAATCATACATCAAAAATCCATGACGCTTTGGTGTTAGGTATTCGTGATTATTTCCAAAAGATGAATTTCAAAAAAGCCATTTTAGGATTGAGTGGCGGCATTGATTCGGCTTTGGTGCTGTATTTGGCGGCGCAAGCTTTGGGAAAAGAAAATGTGCATTCATTATTGTTGCCATCGGAATATTCTACTTCTCACAGCATTAGTGATGCAGAGCAATTGTGTAAAAATTTAGGAACGAGCTATGATATTGTTCCAATAAAAAATAATTACGAAGCTTTCTTAAATACTCTTTCTCCTTACTTCAAAGATTTACCTTTTAATGTTGCCGAAGAAAATTTACAAGCCCGAACTCGTGGTGTTTTGTTGATGGCTTTTAGTAATAAATTTGGTTACATTTTATTGAATACAACCAACAAAAGCGAAGCTGCTGTTGGCTACGGAACGCTTTATGGCGATATGTGTGGCGGCATTGCAGTGTTGGGCGATGTATATAAAACGCAAGTGTTTGAATTGTGTAAATGGATAAATCAGGATGAGGAAATTATTCCTTCCAACATTATTACAAAACCACCTTCGGCTGAATTGCGACCTAACCAAAAAGACAGCGATTCGTTACCTGAATACGATGTGTTGGATAAAATTTTATATCAGTACATTGAAAAACGACAAGGCCCGAAAGAGTTGATTGCACAAGGATTTGCAAGCGATTTAGTAAATCGTGTTTTGAAAATGGTAAACAGCAATGAGTGGAAACGCCATCAATCAGCACCTATTTTACGCATATCAAAAAAAGCATTTGGTGTAGGTAGAAGAATGCCAATTGTGGGGAAATATTTGAGTTAAAGCGCATGATTTTTTTTACCACAACTTGTCCGCCAAAGGAGGATAGGAACATAGTTTTTGTAAGTTTAATTTAATTGTAATTTATTGTGAATGCAAAGCATCTATTCATGCTTATTTAATGGTTGGAATGTAAGTTAATCATAGTAAAAACTTTGTTTTTATAATAACTTTAAATTTCAATATTTTTAGATTCTATGTGACTATGTGGTTTAAAAATTGTCTTTTTAATAGTATCTAACATTTTTGTAGATAAAAAATGAACTTAGGCAGTATCTTCGTCACACTTTTTATAATCATTCAATATTGAATAAGTGAAGCTGAAATCAATTTTAGCAAAACCCTTTGCTTCGTATGTGGCTCGTCAGGTGAAACGAGA
>JBEANU010000156.1:0-5716 GCA_041165265.1 Bacteroidota bacterium
AAAACACTTTTTAGCTTTTTCACATCTATTACCATATTCTGATTACCTATCGTTACGGGTTATTAGAATTTGATTTTTGTAATTATTTAGATATTTATTTTACTTCATTCAATATCTAAAATCATCCCATTTTATTAGCATTAATAAAGCCTAAATGGGTTATCAGTATTAAATTATTTTACTTTTTTATTTTCAAAAATTTAATGAAAAAAAATGCATTTATTGTAGTGGGTTTTGCACTTACTTATCTAATTGGTTGTACACCTAAAAAAGCAGAAAAGGAGGAAGTTGAAACATATAAAGTAACTTCAGCATTAGTAAAAGATACAGTAGTGTTAAAGGAATACGTAGCTCAAATACAATCCATCCAAAATGTTGAAATTAGGGCGCAAGTAAAAGGATATTTAGAGGCTATAAATATTGATGAAGGGCAGATGGCAAGGCAAGGACAAATTCTTTTTAACATTATGCCTAAGGAATATGAGGCTGAAATGTTAAAGGCAAAAGCTGAAGCCAGAAAAGCAGATTTAGAGTGCCAAAATACTAAAACTTTGGCTGATAAAAATATAGTATCAAATACTGAATTGGCAATAGCTCAATCAAAATTAGAGGAAGCAAAAGCAGAGTTGGCAAAGGCTGAATTATTTTTATCGTTTACAAAAATTAAAGCTCCGTTTGATGGAACGGTAGATAGATTAAAATTTAAACTAGGTAGCTTAATTGATGAAGGAACTTTACTCACCACATTATCTAATAATAAAGAAATTTATGCCTATTTTAATGTATCTGAATCAGAGTATTTAGATTATAAAACTAGTGCCAAAGCTGAAGATAAAAACCATGTTTCATTGATATTAGCCAACGGTGCTGAACATACTACAAAAGGTACCATTGAAACAATTGAAAGTGAATTTGATAATACTACGGGTAATATTGCTTTTCGAGCCAAATTTTCAAACCCCAATTTGCTACTAAAACATGGCGAAACCGGAAAGGTAAGATTAACCATTCCTGTAAAAAATGCATTACTTATTCCGCAAAAAGCCACCTATGAATTGCAAGATAAAACATATGTATATGTGGTAGATAACACAAATAGAATTAGGGCAAAAAATATTATCATTAAACAAAAATTATCTAATCTTTTTATTGTTGAATCAGGCATTACAGCTACTGATAAAATTTTGTTAGAGGGCGTACAAACGGTAAAAGAAGATGATATTATTAAACCTAAATTTATTGAACCATCAGATGCTGTTTATCATTTACAATTAATTAATCCATAATTTTTTTAAAAATATCTTATTAAAAATTAATGTTCAATAAATTTATTCAAAGGCCTGTTTTATCTATTGTAATTTCATTAATAATTACTTTTTTAGGAATATTGGCAATTACACAATTGCCCGTAACCCAGTTTCCATCCATATCGCCACCCAAAGTGAATATTAATGCTGAATACCCAGGTGCTAATGGAGAGTTGATGATTAAATCAGTTGTTATTCCGTTGGAACGTGCCATCAACGGTGTGCCCGGCATGAAATACATTGCATCAGATGCAGGAAATGATGGCACAGCATCTATTCAAGTTGTTTTTGAATTAGGAACTGATCCTAATATTGCTTCAGTAAATGTTCAAAATAGGGTAGCGGCTGTTGTGAATAAACTGCCTCCTATTGTTGTACGTGAAGGGGTGAAGATTACTCGTGAAGAGTCAAACATGTTGTTGTACATCAATTTATATAGCAATGATAAAAATTTAGATGATAATTTTTTATACAATTTTGCCGATATTAATTTATTATCTGAATTGAAAAGAGTTGATGGAGTAGGCTTTGCTGATGTATTAGGTGATCGTGAATATGCCATGAGAATTTGGTTAAAACCTGATAGAATGTTGGCGTATAAAATTTCGGCAGATGAAGTAATGAAATCGTTGGGGAATCAAAGTTTAGAGGCCTCACCAGGTAGGATTGGCGAAAGCTCTGGCAAAAAATCGCAAGCCTTTGAGTATGTTTTAAAATACACTGGCAGATACACTACAAAAGAAGAGTATGAAAACATTGTTGTTCGCTCAAACCCAAATGGTGAGTTATTAAAATTAAAAGATATAGCACAAGTTGAATTTGGAAATACGTATTATGATTTGTATTCAAAATTAAATGGCAAACCATCTGCTGCTATTGTAATCAAACAATCGTATGGCAGCAATGCAAGTCAGGTGATTAAAAATGTTAAAAAGAAATTAGAAGAAATTAAAGCAAGTTCATTTCCGAAAGGAATGGATTATGAATTAGGATATGATGTATCAAAATTTTTAGATGCATCCATTGAAAAAGTATTGCACACCCTTGTTGAAGCTTTTTTATTAGTATCCATTGTAGTATTTATATTTTTAGGTGATTGGCGCTCTACTTTAATTCCGGCTATTGCTGTACCAATATCATTAATAGGTACTTTCTTTTTCATGCAGTTATTTGGCATCACAATTAATTTGATTACCCTATTTGCTTTGGTACTTGCTATTGGTATTGTGGTTGATGATGCTATTGTAGTGGTTGAGGCGGTGCATGCAAAAATGGCGGAAACAAATTTGAGTGTGATGAAAGCAACACAGTTGGCCATGAAAGAAATTGGAGGTGCAATTGTTGCCATCACTTTGGTAATGGCTGCCGTATTTATTCCTATTTCATTTATGAGTGGGCCTGTGGGTATTTTTTATCGGCAATTTTCAGTTACAATGGCTACAGCCATTATTTTATCAGGCGTTGTAGCCTTAACCTTTACACCAGCATTGTGCGCCTTAATTTTAAAAAATACGCATGGTGTAGCCCCTAAAAAAACATGGCTCAATACTTTTTTAATAGGATTTAATAATTGGTTTAATAGCTTACAAGGTAAGTATAAAAACATGGTGAGTGTTATTGTAAACCGCCGTGTACTCACATTTACAATATTATTATTGTTTTGTTTGGCTACTTGGGGTATCAGTAATACAGTTCCTTCAGGGTTTATACCCAATGAGGATCAGGGTTTGTTTTATGCCATTATACTTACACCACCAGGCTCAACGCTTGAGCGTACCGATGAAGTTGCGTTACAGTTACAAAAAATTGCTTCGGGTATTGAAGATATAAAATCGGTATCCTCAATGTCAGGCTATGAAATATTATCAGAAGGCACGGGCTCAAATTCAGGAAGTTGTTTAATCAATTTAAAAAATTGGGATGAACGGAAACATACAACAGATGAGGTAATGAAGGAATTAGAAGAAAAGTCGAAAAATATTAAAGGGGCTACAATTGAATTTTTTCCGCCACCTGCTGTACCAGGTTATGGCGCCGCTGGTGGTTTTGAATTACGATTGGTAGATAAAGGAGGAAGCGGTGATTATAAAAAAATGGAAATGGTTAGTAAAAATTTTGTTCAAGAACTAAATAAACGGAAAGAACTATCCTCCGTTTTTACTTTTTACAGTGCTAGTTTTCCTCAGTATTTACTTCGGGTTGATAATGATAAAGCACAACAAAAAGGGGTGTCAATTGAAAATGCTATGGATAATTTATCTACCTTAATTGGTAGTAATTATGAAACCAATTTTATCAAATTTGATAGGCAATATAAAGTGATGGTGCAGGCCTTACCACAATATCGTGAGCAACCACAGGATATTTATAAATATTATGTAAAAAATGATAAAGATGAAATGGTGCCTTACTCAGCATTTATGAAGCTTGAAAAAACGTATGGCTTATCTGAAATTACACGACATAATTTATACAATGCAGCTGAAATTAGTGGTGGTGCAGCTAAAGGATATAGCAGCGGTACAGCATTGGCGGTGGTTGCTCAGGTGGCAAATGAAAAACTACCCAAAGGTTTTGGTATTGAGTGGGCTGGTATTTCAATTGATGAAGTTCGTAGGGGCAATCAAGCAATTTATATTTTTTTGATTTCATTAGTATTTGTATTTTTAGTTTTAGCAGCCCAATACGAAAGCTTTGTATTGCCTTTGCCTATTTTACTTTCATTACCTATTGGTATTTTTGGAGCATTCACTTTGCTGAAAATTTTATCACTTGAAAATAATATTTATGCTCAAATTGCTATGGTAATGCTCATTGGTATATTGGGTAAAAATGCGGTATTGATTGTTGAGTTTGCAGTACAAAGGCATCGTTCAGGGCAAACTGCTTTTCAATCAGCTATTGATGGAGCAGCGGCACGTTTACGCCCAATTTTAATGACATCTTTTGCTTTTATAGCAGGGTTAATTCCTTTATTATTTGCTTCAGGGCCTGGTGCCATTGGCAACCGAACTATCGGTGCGGCAGCAGCCGGTGGCATGTTGTTCGGAACTATTTTCGGAGTGTTACTTGTGCCTGGTTTGTATTACATTTTTGCAAGTATTTCTGAAAAACATATTTTAGTTGAAGATGAAGAAGAAAACCCATTAACTGAAGAAATTGAATAACATGAAATTAACTGAAAAAAAAATAACAGCTCTTTGCATCACTTTTATTTGTTTTTATTTTGTGGGTTGCAAATTGTTTAATCCTATTGAAAGCAATACTATTGGAGCATTTCCTACTACCTATCAAAATAAAAGTGATAGCATTAATTCAGCACTAATAAAATGGAAAGATTTTTTTGTAGATAAAAATTTAATAAATTTAATAGATACTGCCATCATCAATAACCTTGATTTATCAATTGCATTACAAGATATTGAAATTGCCAGAAATAATGTAAAAGCAAAACAGGGTTTGATTTTACCCACTATGAATGTAGGTGTATCAACAGGTATTGAAAAGGTTGGATTATACACCAGTCAAGGCGCCGGCGATGCTTCAGCTGATATTACACCGGGCAATAAAGTACCTGAAAATTTAAAAGATAATAAATTAGGATTAAGCGCAAATTGGGAAATTGATATTTGGAAAAAATTACGAAATACAAAAAAAAGTGCTGTTGCAAAATATCTATCCACTATTGATGGAAAAAATTTTGTTATCAGCAATTTAATAGCTGAGGTTGCAAATGCTTATTACAGGCTACTTTCATTGGATAACCAATTGGATATTGTGCAACAAACAATTCAATTGCAAAAAAATGCTTTAGATATTGTAAAGGTGCAAAAGCAAGCATCAGTAGTTACTGAATTGGCGGTTAAAAAATTTGAGGCTGAGGTTTTAAATTCGCAAAGCATGGAGTTTGAAATACTTCAGCAGATAAAGGAAACAGAAAATGAAATCAATTTTTTGTTAGGAAGATTTCCGCAACCCATCACCCGAAGTCAATCTTCATTTATCACCCAAATGCCCATAAAGATGAATGAGGGAATACCGTCACAATTATTAAAAAACCGACCTGATATTAGGCAAGCAGAATTAGAATTATTGGCTGCTAAATGCGATGTAAAATCAGCACAAGCTCAGTTTTATCCATCTTTAAATATTTCAGGAGCATTAGGCTACAATGCATTTAAAACAAGTTATTTGTTTGCTTCACCTCAATCAGCTTTATATTCAATTGCCGGTGAATTAATTGCCCCTATTGTAAATCGTAGTGCAATAAAAGCTGAATTTAATACCGCTAAAGCTTTGCAAATTCAAGCCATGTATAATTATCAAAAAATAATATTAAATGGATTTATAGAAGTAGCAAATCAATTATCAAATATTAATAATTTGCAAAAACAAATAAATTTAAAAAA
>JBEANU010000157.1:0-3458 GCA_041165265.1 Bacteroidota bacterium
TTAAATACTTTTTGATTTTGTTGGCTATACAATGCTTTTCGCAAACTCAATTTTTCTTTTTCAGTAAGATGAAAACTAAGTGAAGCACGTTCATTGGCATTGGCTGGCGTATATTCAAATCGTAAAACATACATATTTTTAGGAAATGAATTGCTCATTAAAAACAATAAATCATTTTGATTAAAATATTGAAATTCAGGTAAGTTTGAAAATACATTACCGATAGGATTTGTCATTTGTTCTAAAGCCGTTTGCTCATTATCCTCTAATTTAATATTACTTCGATTAAAATCAGTTATCTGAATAAAAATTAAGCCAGCAGTATTATCTTTTATCCATTCTTTAAACCCATTAATAAACCTGATACTAGTTTCAAATCCGTAATTATCACGTATGCCTGCATCCATTACATCTAATTTGGGTTGGGTTGGCAAACTTACGCTTGGTAATACATACGGGAATGTGCAATTAACCCTTAATGCACTTGAAAACCGTAAACTATCGGCTTGCTTATCTTTAAAAAAATATCTAAAATCTACGGCATCAATTTTTGGATCGGCAATGCGCTGTTCATTATAATTGGGCCTTACCATGTAATTAATAGGTTGAGGTGATATCATCAATAATCGGCCATCATTTATTATGGTTCCGTTTAAAATCATCATCGGAATTTTACTATGATATTCAGGTTCGTAATATTCTATCATTTTTCTATTCATCAATTCCATGGTGTTTTCATTCAATTGTTTTTCAAAAATATAACCTCTATCTTTTTTATAATTTTGATTGGCGTAATTAAAACTTTGCCATGGTAAAAACAAATCGTTCACAGCAATTGATGTAGTAATTGGGTTTAGCAAATCAGTACCAATAGCATTGCGATACAATTCATTATTCAAATTAATACGATTAGGATTTAGCTGTTGTTGGTAATAAAGTTCACGAAAAAAAGCTGCACCCAACATACCGCCGCTGCCACCGGTAATTAATTGAGTTTGTTTCATCATACGGCCATTGGTTAGGCTATCAAGATATTGTAAAACATTAAACGTCCAATAGCTACTGCGCAAACCGCCGCCACTTACATTTAATAAAATCATATACGGTTTTGATGAAGTGCTATCATGCTTAAATTTTTTACTCCAATTGTTTAATATTTCAATGGTATGATTTCGGGCAGCGTTAATTTTATTTGAATCAGCCATTTCACTTAAAGTTTCAGCGGTATAAGGCTTAGGAATGCCTTTGTAGTAAACACCATAAAATTTATTTTTAGTATCAGTAATATCAAATTTTGAAAACAAGTTAAGTAGCACAAAAAAGAAAATAAACATGGTTGTTCGCCAACCACGAAGCCAATAACTAAATGCTCCTATTAAAATTGTAATTACTGAAAAACATAAAAAAACACTTGATGCGGCTGGTATTCTGAAATATTTATAATCCATTAATAAACTGAATAATACCAAAATAAAAATGGTACTAATTTCAATAAAAAGCATATTGAAATAATGCTGCTTATATACGGCTGTAATGAGTTCAGGTTTATAATGATCAACTGACCGTGTATGCCTTATTTTAAAAGGAGTATTAAAGTAAAAATCAACTCGTGTCCGTTTATCATCAGCTGAATCTTGATCTTTTAAAAATGATGAATTGATGGTGCTAGTTTTTAATTTAAAACTTCGTACAAATGGCGATTTTTGATTTTTCAACCAAGTAAGTGCATTTTTATTGGTTCCAAAAAAATAAGTAAATGTGATTACTGAAATAAAAATTACTCCGCCTAAAAATGATAGGATAAATGCAAATTTTGAAAGTGGTGAATCCATCAAAGCATCTTGCTGAAAGATATAAATTTTAAACACAAATACTGAAACATAAATACCTGGTAGCACTGAATTATTCAAACAAAATTTGATAAATGGTTCACGTATTGATGCCAAAAAAGGGAAGCGCCATGCATGTAAAATATAGGTTGTAATTTGCCAAATCATGATAAAACCGCCGGCTGCTAATCCTATTATAAAAAAGCTAAAAATGCTTACCTTGCCTAAATATTCAGGATCTAACATTAAATAGGGCAGCCCAAATCTACGACCGAAAGTGGCTGTTATCATTCCGAATAATATCAACCAAAAAAGCATTAATATTTGATGCTTTTTAAAATGTAACAGCATCAATTGAAATGGGAATGAATAAAATATGGTGCGTAATAATTTCATGCTTTATAAATTAATTAATGTGCATGAAAGTAGTGAGTTTAACGATTGCTTCCATTTTAGTTTTAAACAGCAAAAATTAAATTGTAATAAAAAATTGCCTCCTTTTTAATTTGCTAATTTATAATTGGTATTCCGCCTTAATTAGTTCAATCACCTGTGTAGTAACTGTTTCAGTTGTTGTAATCATATCAAATAATAAACTGGTATGGATATTTTCTTTGCCTGCTTTTTCAATATCTCTGATAACAGGTTTTAAACTTTCAATACCCATATTATCAATACTTGGTTTCATTTGGTGCGCCAATTTGCTTAAAGCATCAAGTTCATTTTGCTGATACAAGTATTTTAATTCTGCTATTTGTGCAGGCATTTTTTCAATAAACATGTATAGCATTTTCACCACAAAATCTTTATTACCTCGGCTAATTTTTAGGATAGATGATAAATCGTAAAGTGGCTTTGGTTTTAGCTTTGCGGCTTCGGCAATGGCGGCAATTTTGTGTTGCACATATTTTAAAATAGTGGCAATTAAATCTTCTTCATCAAATGGTTTGGCTATATAATCATTCATCCCTGCTTCATAACAAATATTGCTTTCGCCTTTTAAGGCATTGGCTGTAAGAGCAATTATTGGTATGGTTTTATCAATTTCACTTCGGATTAATTGAGTTGCTTCTAACCCATCCATTACGGGCATCTGCACATCCATTAATATTACATCAAATGATTGCCTTTGAATAATTTCTGTGGCTAATTTTCCATTTTCAACTTCGGTTACGGTTGCGCCATAATGATACAAAACTTCGGTAGCCACTAATCTATTTATTTCATTATCCTCCACTAGTAGCACTTCAATATTTTCAAGCGCTCGTGAATTAATGATAGTTGATTTTTTTTCAGGTAAATCAGCTGGAGTGCCTATTTGAAGGGGTACAAAAATTTTAACCGTAGTTCCTACTTTTTTTTCACTTTCAATATCAATATTACCGCCCATCATTTCAATTAATTGTTTGCTGATTGACATGCCTAAGCCGGTTCCGCCATATTGCCTTGCTACTGATTTATCTTCCTGACTAAATTTTGAAAACAGTTTTGATACAAAGTTTTTCTCCATTCCTATTCCTGTATCTATCACTTCAATCACAATAATTTGTTTGTTATTAAATGGAGTGAGTGATTTACAATTTACTTTAATTGAACCTTTGTTAGTAAACTTAATGGCGTTGCTAATAA
>JBEANU010000158.1:0-11359 GCA_041165265.1 Bacteroidota bacterium
TAATATTTATTAAAAATTAAAATGCCCATTTGCAAATCATCCGCATGATTTAATACCCACGTTTTTAATGCATTTTTTAATGCATCAAACTGAATAGTATGTATCAAAGTTTCAAGCCTAACTTGCACCAATTCATCCACATTATGCTCCCATTCATTTTCTAATTGCGGAATTACAATTGGGCCACATTCACAAAGTTTTGCAAACACATTGTTGTATACTTCTTCATCCGGATCATCTAATAATGATATTAAAGATTTATATGGTATCAATGCCTCCATTTACCCTTATTTTATCACCGTTAAATTTCCTGCAATAGGGAACAGTGTGCCATTTGAGCAAAGTATTTGCATTTGATACATATACACATCATTGCCTACTTTCACTCCATTAGCGGTACCATCCCATCCTAAATCAGGGTCGTTAATGGCAAAGTGTTCTCTATTAAATACTTGATCGCCCCAACGATTATATATTCTTAAAAATACTACTTCTTTTACGCCTGTACCTTGAATAAAAAATCTTGAATTAATATTGGATGAAGGCTGATTTGGTTCAAAAGCATTAGGTACATAAATAGAATTATTTTTATCACACAACACAAAAATGGAAATTTCAGCTGAATCTTTGCAACCATAAGCATCCGTCATGCTAATTGTATAAGTTGAATTAATTTCAGGCAATACAGTTAGCTGTAATGCTGAATCACTGCCTACAATTCCTACGCTTGGTGTCCATTTAAAATGAGCTAAATTAGTAGATGCTGCTGCTTCAAGTACAACTTTTCGGCCTGCAATTATGGCGCCGCCACTTGCCAATGGTTTGATGTTTACTGATGGTGGATCAAAAACAAAAACATACACATTTACTCTTGCCGTATCACAATCACCGTAAATTATTACTAAAAATGAATCTGTTTTTTCAGCATTAAAATTTACCATACTATCAGTACCTATAAGTGTATTATTACTAAGTTGATACCATTCATAATTTATTCCTCCTTTTGCATACAAATTAATATTTGAGCCTTCGCAAACGGCTGTATCGTGCCCAGCTAAAGGCACTGTTAATCCTTTTAAATTGATAGTTACCGATGCTGAATCGGCACAACCATAAGCATTAGTTTGTTGTAAATAATAAGTAGTAGGATTGTATGCCGTGATAGCAGGATTAGCCACCATATTGCTTGGCGTATAAATACTACTTCCTACTGGAAGATACCAATTATAAAACATACCGGCAATTGGTAAGCAACCAATTTTGGTTACTTCACCAGGGCAAACTGAAATATTATTGCCTGCACATGCAACCGGAATTGGATAAATATTAAATGTATCTGTTCGTGATATGGAACATCCAAAGGCTGTAGTTACTTTATATGTAGTAATGTAATTAGCCACAAATGTGTTACTTAAATTGGTGTACAATTTTGGCAAATTATTAGGCTTAACTGCTGAGCTATAGTTTGTAAAATCAGCAAAATCTATTTGATAATTATTGATAGCTACTATTGAAATGGTGCTATCAGTAAAGCTTGTATTTAAAGGATTGCATGATGATTGTGGACCAAGCAATAAATGTATTTCAGGAATTGCTGAAATACAAATGATGGTATTGCTTGTATCAGCGCAAGTAAATTGATTGCTCAAAATTAATTGTGGTTGATAACAAGTATCGCCAATTAAATTGGGTAAAGTAAATACATGATTAGGATTAGGAAAATTGCCAGGCCCTGTTGCTGGTGTTCCATCGTTCCAATTCCATGTAAAATTAATACTGGTATTTGGTGTTGAATTACTTGTGAAATTTATTGTACCAGTGTTGCCACATATTGAATCATTATTTACACTAAAACTAGCTGCTGGTATAGGGTACACTAAAAGCGTATCTTTTAATGAATCAATACAACCATATTGTGATACGATACGATATTGAATAAAAAACTGACGGGTTAATGTATTGCTTGTATTTGTAAATGTATGCGCCAAATTAATTGGCTTTATGGCTGAATTATAAGGTGCTGAACCATCTCCAAAATCAAGATAATAACCTGTTATATTGGCTTGTGAAATTGAATTATCGGTGAATGAAACGGCTAAAGGATGACATGATTTTTTATTGCTAATAACCAACCCAGCATGTGGCGCTGCTGATACACAAACTTGATGGGTTACGCTATCAACACAGCCTGTAACATTTCTAATAATTAATTTTACGGTATAGCATGTATCAATAGTTGAAGGCAATTTACTAAACACATGTGTTACTGAACTTTGATTACCAGCTGGTATATTTGCTGAGCCATCACCAAATCTCCACTCCCAAGTAATTCCGCTATTAGGTATTGATGTACTTGTAAAATTAATTGCGCCGCTATTACCGCAAATCAAATTTGTATTTGTTGTAAATGCTGCCGTTAAACTTGGTAATACTAAAATAGTTTGTGCTGCAGATGTATCAATACAACCATGTTTTGAACTATCAATTAAAACCACATTATATAAACCTGCGCCTGCAGTAAAGCAATATTGAGCATTAGTTGTAGTAGCAAATGCAGGCAAATTAGGAAATCCTAAATACCATTTATAACCACCTAATGTATCGGGATTGATAGATGTATTTGTAAAATTTGAACATTGGTTAATACAAATTGTATCAGGTGAAATAGTAAAGGCAGCCGTTGGGTACGGATGAATTCTGATAAATGGCAACAGCAATGTATCCGTACATCCAAATGTTGATTGAATGGCTAACTCCATACTATATGTACCAGGCACGGCAATGGTTACAGTAGGTGTTATGGTATTATAGGTTGCAAATACATTTCCTGAAGCATCGTACACTTTCCATCTATATTTTGTTCCATCAATTGGATATAAAGTAGCTAATGATGAATCAATCATGGTAACAGTTCCTTTGCCGCAAAAATCACGAATGTAAGGCGTCCAGCTAAAGTTAGCAATTGGCCCATCAATATGAACAGTATCTTGTACAGGATAACTACATCCTATACCATCATCAATAAATGCTTGCACTAATTGATGACCAGGGAAAGTATATTTATGACAAAAATTATAAATGCCTGATGCCGTATAAGGCAATACTTGAAACGATCCATCTGAAAATTTAATAATTGGGCTCATCAGTGAGTTGGTAACTAATTGACAACAAACCGTATCACCAACACAAGCATATACATCACTACAATTCAAATGACCTATTGGACCGGCAACATGTAAGTTTTTGCAAATTGAATCAGAACAACCTGTGGCGCTTACTGCATTCCAACAAATTTTATAATCAGCCGGATAGCCAATTGGCAAGGCTACTTTATTCGGAATGCCTCCTTGGTTTTTGTAATAAGTAAATGTTTGATAAAAACCAATTGATGGCGAACTCATGGATACTATTAATTTGTCATAAGCACCAACAGTAGTATTTGTTAAGGTATCAAATGAGCCGGGACATGCAATTGAATCTTTACCTGTAAATGTAGCTGTTGGGTTTTGAACACGAATACGAATACAGGTATCTTTTAAACAACCTTGATAATTATCTAAACGTAAGCCAATATAATAAACACCTGGTGCCACAAATGAGTAAGAGTAATTAGCTGATGTAGATACACAAGTTGTGTTTTGCCTACAACCACCAGCACTCACCGTCCAACATCTATTTGATATTAATCCATCTGAACAATCGGTAAAATTAACAGTGGTACCAATACATACTACCGTATCAACCCAACCTGACATACAGGCACGAATACCATTAATATTGGGAGTTCCGTAGTAACCATAAACGTTACATCCTTTTGTATCGAAAATTGAATAATACATATTACCTGGTGGCGTACTTTTATAACAATGTACTACGCTTGTCCATGCACCATGAAATACTTGAGATGTACCATCCCCAAAAGCAAAATAAGTTGAATCGGCCATACCGCCACAATATTTTGTATTATTGGTAATGATATAACAAACACTACAGCTATTTGATTGCTGTGTGATTGTAAAACTTGGATAAATTCGGCTTAATGAAACAACCTTTGTAGTTGAATCAACACATGATTTTGAGGCATTAGCTACAATCAATTTAACGGTATAAGTTCCGCATGTATCATAAGTATGGCAAGGGTTACGAGCTGTTGATTTTTTATTATCTCCAAAATTCCATGTAATATTTGGGGGTGGTGGAGCAGTAGGTAAACTATTAGCTGATGAAAAACAAAAATTATAAGGATAACATTGATTTAAAGATGCGCCTGGTGGCACTAAATCAATTTGTGCTTTTATTGGAAAAACAACTACCGTTTTTCGTGTTGTATCAGGCGGACAAAAATTAGATAGATTGCTGGTAATCATAGTAACAGTATAAGTTGCCGTATTACAAAAACAATGGGTAAATTTAGGATAGGCTCCATTAGGGGCTACAACAAAGTTATAATAGGTTGGGGGGCCACAAGTTCCGCCACTTACTATAAAAGTGATATGTGTTGAATCGGTTGGTGGTGGGTAAACCTTAAATGTTGATTTAAATGTAACACACATATTAGCTAAGCTTCCTGAATTTGAACATTGCAATGAATCGGTAAAATTTCCAATTATACCATTTATCACAACCACTCTTTTATTAATTAAAGTATCAGCACAACCATTATTTACAATTACATAATGAGCATCAAAGTGACCTGTATCATCAAAACAAACTTTAGGGCTATCGCATACAAAACTTTGTGCTACTGGCGCTACATCATCAGGTTTAGTAAAATACCAATGACAAACTTTTAAAGCACAACTTGGGCTGCTATTAGGTGGTGGAATTAATCCTGGCACATTAGGGTTTACAAATACACAAGCTTGTTTTTTTATCAAGCATTGAATAGGCGGAGCCATAGTAATAACTGGTGTCATCTTATGACCTATTTTTATAGCTTTAAAAAGTGTGATAGTATCCACACAAGCAAAACCACTAATTGCATGCGCTGTATGAGTAACTTTTAAAGTATAACAGGTATCAATACTACATTGGTAAAAATGATGAACAGTATCAGATGTTGTAGTGATATTCGGCGTTCCATCTCCAAAATTATAAGTATATAATGAATCTGTTGAAGGCAATACTTTAATTACACTGTAAAATGAATCACAACCATTTAATTTATTAACTATAATTCCGCCAGATGGTTTTTGTTGTGAAACAGTTATTGAATCAATTGCGCAACAACCGCCATTTGCAGCACTTTGGCAAGTTTTAAGATAGATTTTAAAATTACCAAAGTTAGTAAACGTATTACAAAAAGTGGTTGTTGAACTTAATGGGCTACCCAATATTGAGCCTACCCACCATTGATATGTTGTACCAGGTAAATTATTGGCTGGTGTACTTGCATCAAAACAAAAATTATGACCAGCCGAACAATAACTAGCCTGAGTTGGAGCTGTTAAATTGATATGTGCTGTTGGTTTAGGCATTACCGTAATCTGAAAACAACCATTATAAGTAACAGTACAATTATTACACAAATTTTTAACCTCATTATTCTGAAAACAAATATTGTACACCACCGGTGATGAGGTGCCACATGGAATAACATACGAGTATGGTTGTGCTGAAGTAATAGTACCCAATGTAATTGGCGAACCTCCTACACCAACAGGTGTTGCAATCAAAACACCACTAATTACACAAGCAGGGTTAGATGTAGGATTTGAACTTGCATTTAAATTTACAATAAACGGATTACCGCAACATACTTGCGTAGTTGTTGCTGACATGCTGGTTACTGTAACGCCTTGAAGACATACAGCATTTGATAATTGGGTAGTATCAGCACAACCTGTTATTGAATCCTTAATAGCCACAATAACATCATGGCAACCAAATGTATTAAATGAATGTTGAACATTTTGTGCTGAGGTAGATGGCCCGTTGACAGGTGTAAAAGGAGGAAACGAGCTTGGCGGAAACCACCATGAATAAATACCAGCACCAATTAATGAAGTGGCCGATGCATGCAAATTAACAACCGAAGGTGCAACACAAGTGTTACCACCTGTTACTGCCAAAGTTGCCACCGGGTTACATGGCACATTTACAAAACATGGTTTTGAAACTACTTTTGTACAACCATGTACATCAACTACCGAAATAGTAACTGTATAACATGGCGGAAAAGTATTTTTACAGGCATAAGTATGTGTAACTGGTGTTGCGCCAGCTACTGTTTGCGTTTGATTATCGCCATAAAACCAAGTAATTGGCCCAAAGGGTGCCGTTCCTGAACTAATATTAGGTGTAAAAGTTGTAGTTAATGATCCGCAACTAATGGTATCTGATGCAGTAAAATTTGGTGCCGGTATAGGGTACACTTTTGCAATACAAGTAGTGAATGAATCTTTAAGCCCAGTAGTTTTATCAATTAAAGTTAAAGTTAATCTATACGACCCATATACAGTAAGTGAATAGCCTGTACCTGTTGATGCCGCTGCACCACCCTTAGCAGTTATAAAACTTATACCCCAAGGGCCATTGCAAGTTGTATTAGTTGAAATTTGTAATTTCCAAATGGCTGAATCATATGTGCCTGTTGAACAATTATTTAGCTGAATAAAAAAAGCACCGCATTGAGCCACCGGAAAACTTTGCCCTGAACTAGCACTAAAACAAGCATTAGGTGCAGCTTTTAAAACACTAATTGTTCCTAATAAAACAATAACTAATACAAGTAAATATTTACGCATAAATAAACAATTTAAAAATAGATTGATTCAAAAATACAAAATTCAATGGTGAGCAATTTAATCACAATTGAATCAAAAAACAATAAGTAATTATAGCAAGTTTCTACTAATTATAATTGGTTATAAAAATAATACATCCATCTGTTATAAATTATTTTTTTGCAAACACTTTTCTGTTGAATAAAAGATTTGCCAATAAAATGTTTTATTCAATTCATACATACCAAAGTTGAAACAATATTTTGTATTTTGGCGGCTAATTGTACCCAAGAAAAAAGTTAAAATTCATTATCATGGATGATTGGAAAAAAAATATTGATTCTCAAAAATTACCAAAACATATTGCGGTAATTATGGATGGAAATGGAAGGTGGGCAAAACAACAAGGTAATGCTCGAATTTTTGGTCATGAAAATGGTGTAACCTCAGTAAGAGATATTGCTGAAGGTTGTGCTGAATTAGGTATTGAATATTGTACACTTTATGCTTTCAGTACTGAAAATTGGAATCGTCCTAAAGATGAAGTTGATGCACTTATGATGCTTTTGGTAAGTACATTAAAAGGTGAATTAGACACATTAAATAAAAACAATATCAGCCTAAAAGCAATAGGCAATTTATCATCACTACCTAGCAGTTGCTATCATGAATTGATAGATACTATTGAAAAAACCAAACACAATACAAGGCTGAACCTTATATTAGCCTTAAGTTATAGCAGCTATTGGGAAATTACAGAAGCTGTAAAACAAATTGCATCAAAAGTAAAAGATGGTAACATTTTAATTGATGAAATAAATCCTGAAACTATTAGCAACCACTTAAATACAGCCCAATTTCCTAACCCTGAATTAATGATTAGAACAAGTGGCGAACATCGTTTAAGCAATTATCTTTTATGGCAATTAGCATACGCTGAATTTTATTTCACCGAAATACTATGGCCCGATTTCCGTAAAAAAGATTTAGCTGATGCCATCTTCGATTATCAAAATAGAGAAAGACGATTTGGTAAAACAGGTGACCAAATTGCAGCTGAACAAGCACAATAATTTTACCCAAATTAAGTTTAATAGTTTTACATAAAAATACGAAATACATACTACGTGAAATTGATACGATTTTTTTTAATTGCATTTATAGCATCACTATCCACCAGCCCAATTTTTGCACAAAATGATTCGCTTGTTTTGTTGCCACAAAGCTATGAATTAGGCGGTTACACCATTAGCGGCACAAAATATTTAGATCAAGATATTTTAAAAACCTATACCGGATTAGTAGTGGGGCAAAAAATTACCTTACCCGGCGAAGAAATTAGCAAAGCAATACAAGCACTATGGAAACAAGGTTTGTTTGCCAACATTCAAGTAAACATCACCAAAACAATTGGCACTTCCATTTTTTTAGATTTTGAATTAACTGAACGCCCAAGGCTTGGCAAATGGACTTATAGAGGCGTTGGCAAGGGCGATGCAGAAGATTTAAATAAAAAAATTCAACTAATAAAAGGAAAAGTTTTTACACAAAATATCAAAGTAAATTCCATACAATCTATCAAAGATTATTTTTTTGAAAAAGGATATACAGGCGTTGAAATAAAATGTATTGAAACAAAAGATACCATAGCTCGTAACTCTACTAATTTATTATACATCATCACTAAAGGGCATAAAGTAAAAATAGAAGATATTTATTTTAGTGGTAATGAAAATATGAACTCGTCAAAGCTTAAACGATTGATGAAAGATACCAAAGAACGGCCCCGATTACGACCATTTACTAAATATGATTTAATTGCGTTAAAACATTCATCAATCAGTAAAATTGCCAACGGGTTATATCATCTTACACTACCAAAATGTAAAGATGAATTAGCCAACAGATGTAGGCTGAATGTATTTTCATCATCAAAATACAGAAAAGAAGATTTTGAAGGCGATAAACAAAAAATTATTGACCATTACAATAGTAAAGGATACCGAGATGCTGAAATAATGGGCGATACATCCTACAAAAACGAAAAAGGAAACATTGTGCTTTTTGTAAAAGTAAATGAAGGAAAAAAATATTATTATCGAAATATTTATTGGAAAGGAAATGCAAAATATACCGATAAAGAATTAGCATCCGTATTAGGCATAAAACGTGGCGATGTGTATGATAGAACTGAATTAGATTCAAGATTAAATATGAACCAAAATAGTACCGATGTAAGCTCGTTATATATGGATGATGGCTACCTATTTTTTCAAATAACACCTAGCGAAATAGCCGTTGATAAAGATTCAATAGATATGGAAATTAGAATTTATGAAGGCAAACAAGCTACCATCAACAAAGTAATTATTAAAGGAAATGAAAAAACAAATGAAAATGTTATCCGAAGAGAGTTACGAACAGTACCAGGTCAAAAATTTAGCAGAAGTGATATTGTAAGATCAAATAGAGAGATAGCTACTTTAGGTTATTTCAACCAAGAAAAAATTGGCATTACACCCATCCCACATCCTGAAGATGGAACAGTAGATATTGAATACAATGTTGAAGAAAAATCAACTGATCAAATTGAACTACAGGCTGGTTATGGTGGTGCTAGTACTGGTTTAATTGGCACTTTAGGTTTTAACTTTACCAATTTTTCAACCCGAAATATTGGCAAAGCATCTGCTTGGTCACCATTACCAAGTGGCGATGGACAAAAATTAGGATTACGAGTTCAAAGCACAGGTAAAATTTATCAATCTGGTTCATTATCATTTACTGAACCATGGCTGGGTGGTAAAAAACCTAATTCATTATCTGTTGCATTGTTTGGTACAAATTTTAATACCACCACCAGCAGTATTGCTGGCAATCAACTAACAATAGGTGTTTCAGGCAGTATTGGCAAACGATTGAAATTTCCGGATGATTATTTTACTTGGATTAGCGGCCTTAATATTGAACGATATATTTTAAAAAATCAAAGCACTGCCTTCATTCCAATTTCAACGGGCATTGCCAATAATATAAATTTTGAACAAACTATTGCACGTACATCCATCAATCAACCATTATATCCACAAAGCGGTTCAAAGGTTTCATTATCATTAAAAATAACACCACCATACTCGTTATTTAATGGCTTAAATTACAATGAAATTTCAACGGCCGAACGCTATAAATTTATTGAATATCATCGCTGGCGATTTACATCTGAATGGTTTACACCACTTGAACGCAGCAAAAAATTAGTGTTAAGAACAGCCGCCAAATTTGGTTTTTTAGGAACCTTTGGTAATAAGGTTGGCACATCCCCATTTGAGCGTTTTCAAGTAGGGGGTGATGGTATTAGCGGCTATCGCCAATATGGTTTAGAAATATTGGCACTACGAGGTTACGATGTATTTACATCAACACGTAACGCTGCTTTATTTAATAAATTCACTATGGAATTGCGCTATCCGGTTTCATTAAATCCATCAAGCACAATTTATGTTCAAGCCTTTGTTGAAGGAGCTAACGCTTGGAATAGTTTTAAGAATTATGATCCTTTTAAAATCAATCGCTCAGCAGGTTTAGGGCTTCGTGTATTTTTACCAATGTTTGGCTTGCTTGGTGTTGATTATGGCATACGCTTTGATAATTATTATGATAGCAACGGCCTATATCATCCAGGCATAATGACCAAAGGAACAAAATTTGCTGATGCTGGTAAATTCAACATTATATTAGGCATTGAACCAGAATAAATTTTAATTTTAAATCAAATCATTTTTATAACATAAAAAAATATCATGAAAAAAATTATTGCAATTTTAACCATCGTGTTTTTTTCATCATCCACATTTGCTCAAAAATATGCGTATGTTGATACAAAATACATTTTAGAAAACATTCCGGAATACGCTAAAAATCAAAAACAATTAGATGATATTTCAGCTGGTTGGCAAAAAGAAATTGAAGCCAAGTATAAAGAGATTGATGAAATGTACAAAAATTTTCAAGCTGAACAAGTTTTGCTATCAGATGATATGAAGAAAAAACGAGAACAGGAAATTATGGATAAAGAAAAAAAAGTAAAAGATTTACAAAAACAACGCTTTGGTTACGAAGGCGATTTATTTAAAAAACGTCAAGATTTAATTAAGCCAATTCAAGATAAAATATATGATGCTATTCAAAAAATGGCACAAGCCAAAAGCTGGGATTTTGTATTTGATAAATCAGCCGGAGGTAGTGCATTATTATACACCAACCCATCATTAGATAAAAGCAATGAAATACTAAAAGAAATGGGCTACAAACCAGGTGCACCAAAAGAAGCCAAAGATTCAAAATAATATAATTGCAGTTTTTCAAAAAAACCTTTCAAAATTAATTGAAAGGTTTTTTTTATTTTATTAATACAAAGTTTATTGCCTGCAATTTATTTTTTATGTTTGTAAACGATGTAACCTTGTAAACGTTTTGACATTATTTAATTTCAAAACATTTTAAAAAAATTATGAGTCAAAAAAAAATAAGTATTGTATTGTCAGTATATAATGAGGCGGAGGGATTAATTGTTTTTTTTGAATCATTACAAGCCGAATTAAAAAAATTAAATCAATACTTTTTTGAATTAATTT
>JBEANU010000159.1:0-15384 GCA_041165265.1 Bacteroidota bacterium
GGCATATTCACATCAGGATATTTGCCATAATGGTCTAAATCAATATAATGCCTAATGCCTTCGTCAGGGTTTACATTGCGGCGCTTATCAGGGTCAACGGCATGTTGGGTAATAAATTCAATATTGGGTTTGTAAAGCGGCATCATCTCTTCGGGCAAACACATCACCGCCATTCGGTTAATGCGTTGATGCGCCCAAAAGCCCCAACTTTTAGATTGCTGAAAAGTGAATATGATGGCAGCAATTATGATAAAGCCAATGACAATATTTTTTGATAGTTTCATTTTTGAAAAAATTAATCATCCAATTTTGTAACACCACCGCTTACAATAAATTTCATGGCTTCGGCGGCTGTGATATCGGTTAAAATAGTTACGCTTTCTTTAGGTACAATTAATAAATCGCCTGCAAAACTATAGCTCATAGGGCAATACACCGCCACTTTGCCCGGCACACCAATATCATCTAAATCATCTTGTGTAATAAATGCCATCCGTTGTATTTGATTTTCTTTATCAATCATTACTAATACGGGCTTATCAAATCGTTTTTGTTCACCTGCAAAAGCACCAATCAAATCTTTAATACTGCCATAAACAAATTTTAAAAATTTTGAGCGATTGATTAAATTTTCCATCACACCAATAATCTTGTTTAAAAAGAAATTGGTACTAAAATATCCTATAATGATGATCAACGAAATAAATATTACAAAGCCAACGCCAGGGGCTGAAAAGTTGAAAAATTTTTGTGTGATGTTATTAATAGGAATGATGTTATCAATTTTATTAAAAAGCCACAATAGTGCAACAATGGTGATACTTATAGGCCCTACAATAAATATTCCTTGAAGAAAATAATTGATTAATTTTTTTGTCATGTTGAAACGCAATTGAAATGCAAAGTACGGATAAGCAATTTTATTTTTTACATAATGCAGTACTGAAAATTTAGTAAATTCGCCTTTTGAAATGAAAATCAAAAGTATACTTTTTACTCTCTTATCATTTGCTTCATATTTATGTATGGCTCAAACAAAAGCTGTATTAGGTAATTTGAAGTTAGAAGGCGATGTTTATGTAGGAAAAATATATAAGCATACACCTAATTTTAAACCTGACCCAAATCAGCTTGTAAAAGGCTTTGAGATAAGTTTAATGCGTCAAACTTTTGGCAGTAAAGATTGGCATCGGCATTATAACTTCCCGTTAGTAGGCATAAAATTTAATTATGCTGATTATGGAAATCCTGTTTTAGGAAAAGGAATTAGTGTACTACCTTTTTTTCAATTAAAACTTTTTACAAGTAAAAATACACAAGGTTATTTTTCGTACGCCACAGGTTTGGCTTATCTCACAAAGCATTATGATAGATTTACAGATTCAACCAATAATGTAATTGGTTCAGCCATTAATGAAACATCGCAATTCAAATTTGGGTTAAATCATACTTTTAAAAATAGAGGTGTGCTTACTTCTGCTATTGGCTTTCAACATTATTCAAATGCAAAATTTACAACACCTAATTTGGGAATTAATGTATATAGTTTTAGTTTAGGTTATCAAAAATTTATTACAAAAACACCAGCTAATTTCCGTACCATAAATGATAAAATGATTAATAAAAAAACAAGATTTGAAGTTCGTTTTAGTTTGGCTCAAAATGAAAATCAAATTGATGGCGGACCAAAAAATACCTACGAAATAGCGTATGCAGGTATTCAAAAAAGATGGTGTTATAATAATAGATGGACGCTTGGCGCTTGGTATCAGTTTGATAAGGGCTATCAACATTTATTGCAGCAAACCGAGGATAGAAGCGATATTGCTAAATTTGCAAATAAAGTGGCAATTGTAATTGGCGATGAATTTATTTTTGGAAAATTTAGCCTAACTGGTTCATGTGGTTATTATGTTTATTCAAACGGCGGACAGAAAATTTTTCAAAGCCTTGGTGCACAATATGTTTTATGGCAATTTAATCATGCGAAGCAAAATGAAATTTATACAGGCTTACAACTTAAAACTCACTTAGGGCAAGCTGAGTATTTTGAAACCATGATAGGCTTAAGGTTTTAAAATTTTATCATACATTTTATTTTATATTTTAATTACTAAATTTTACTAGCAAATGAGTATTTCAAATTACAACTTCACAGCATCTGAACGGTTTATACGTTATGTGCAAATTGATACACAATCTGACCCAAATTCACCTACATGCCCAAGTACTGAAAAGCAAAAAAATTTAGGGAAAATATTAGTAGAAGAATTAAAAGCAATAGGTATCAGCGATGCTGAAATAGACGAGCATGGCTATGTGTATGCCACTATTGAAAGCAACTCAACTAAAAATGTTCCAGTATTGTGTTTTTGCTCACACATGGATACATCGTCTGATTGCAGCGGCTTAAATGTAAAACCTATCGTTCATAATAATTATCAAGGCAATGATTTGGTGTTGCCAAATGATAATTCGCAAATCATAAAATTTGATGAACACAATGATTTGAAATATCAAATTGGTAATGATATTATCACTGCTGATGGCACCACACTTTTAGGAGCTGACAACAAAGCAGGCTTAGCTGAAATTATGGATGCAGCACAT
The DNA here is from genome assembly GCA_041165265.1 of Bacteroidota bacterium. GTDB lineage: Bacteria > Bacteroidota > Bacteroidia > Chitinophagales > CAIODY01 > CAIODY01. Next base: position 2,611 of record JBEANU010000159.1, read on the forward strand.
TTTTTAATGAATCATCCTGAAATAAAACATGGCAAAATCAGAATTTTATTTACGCCTGATGAAGAAATTGGCAGAGGCGTTGATAAAGCCGACATGAAAAAACTAGCAGCTGATTTTGGTTACACGATGGATGGCGAAACTTTAGGTCATATTGAAAATGAAACATTTAGTGCTGATGGCGCAAGCCTTATCATTAAAGGTTTTCCAACGCACCCTGGTTTTGCAAAAAACAAAATGCAACATGCCATTAAAATTGCAGCTGAAATAATTCATCATTTACCAAAAGATAAATCGCCTGAAACTACTGAAAAGAAAGAGCCATTCATTCATCCAACTGCTATCAATGGTGGATTAGATTCGGTGGAAATAAAATTTATCATCAGAGCATTTGATACTAAAACTTTATTGGCATTGGAAGATGAATTGAAAAATATTGCAGCATCTGTTTTGCAAAATTATGACAAGTGCAGTTTTGAGATGAAAGTAACTGAGCAATATCGCAACATGAAAGATGTGTTGGATGCCCATCCACAAGTATGTGAATATGCGGTTGAGGCCGTAAAACGTGCTGGGCTAAATCCAGTATTATCAAGCATTAGAGGCGGAACTGATGGTTCACGTTTATCATTCATGGGTTTGCCTTGCCCTAATATTTTTGCAGGCGAACATGCTTTTCACAGCAAACAAGAATGGGTAAGCATTCAAGACATGAATAAAGCCGTTGAAACGATTATTCATTTAGTGCAGATTTGGGAGGAGAAGGCAAAATAAATTGTTGACAGTAAAAAATGAGTACCCAAAAAATATCCATACGTTGTTTAACAATAGCGAAGTTCGTTCCATTTAAGAAAAAAAATACCAAGTGGTGGTTTTCAGTATTAGATATTGTAGGTATTTTAAATAATGAAAGCGATTATGCTAAAAACCATAACTACTAAAAGCACCTAAAACAAAACTCAAAAATTGAAGTTGGTTAGCACTCCTAACCAACTTCAATTTTTGTAGTACAAATTAGGTAATCCATTCCCTAATTTGTACTACATATCTAAATAGCTGGTTACCTTTATTTTATCAGGTCGAATATACGAAGATGAGCCACCATAAATTATTTCACCCCCTTTTGTAGTAGCTAAATCATTCCAAAAACTAATGTTTTTCACAAAGTCGTTATTGATAGTTTTTCCAGCTTTTATTTCAATAGGTTGCAATTTATTTTTTGATTCTAACAATAAATCTATTTCAATGCCTTTGTTATCTCTCCAATAAAAAAGGTTGTTCAATTCCGATTTATTCATTTGTTGCTTGCGAATATCTGATACTATAAAATTTTCAAACAATGCACCTCTAAAGTGCGACAAACTCAATTCATTGGCGGTTTTGATACCCAATAGATTACAAGCTAAACCAGTATCATAAAAATACAATTTGGGTGTTTTTACCAATCGTCGATTAAAATTTTTGTGATGCGTTGGCAATTGATAAATGATGAAACTACTTTCCAAAACACTCAACCAATTTTGAATTGTTTTGATATCAATTCCCGTTTCCATGCTCATGTTTGAAACATTTAATTGCTGCCCAACTCTGCCAGCACACAATTTCAAAAATTTCGTGAAAGCATTCACACTGCTAATATTTCGAATCATTCTTACATCACGTTCAACATACGTACGAATGTAACTTGCATACCATGATGCAGGATTTCTTTTCTTATCAAAAATTTCAGGATAGCTGCCAGCCAGCATCCAATCTTCGGTTGAAGATAATTTTGAACCGAATAATTTTATCTCTTGAATCGTTAAAGGTGCTAAATCAAAATAACCAATTCTGCCAGCTAGTGATTGCGAAATGTTTTCTTGCAACAAAAAATTATTGCTACCCGTAAGTACAAACAACGAATTCTTTTTTGTATTATCTAAAATGCCTTGCAAATAAGAAAACAGCGCAGGTACTCGTTGCGCCTCATCAATGATAGCTCCATTTTTATACATCGATAAAAAATGCCGAGGGTCATCGGTAGCCATTTGTTTGGTATCAGGGTCTTCCAAACTCACATATGGTTTGGTAGGAAATATTTTTTTTACCAAAGTAGTTTTGCCTGATTGCCTTGGCCCAACAATAGCTAAAGCCCTAAATTCACGGGCTATTTTTCGAATTTCTTTTTCTGCAATTCTTTGTATCATATCACAAAGATAGTACAAATTAGGGAATCGATTACCTAATTTGTACTAATTAACATACAATGAAATCTTTACAGAGTCGTAATTTTGATTCATAACTAATTCTTTAATAAATTATTACTTTCAATTTTTACTTCTACTACTTGATTTACTAAAGTTTCCTCAAATGTATTTTGAAATCGTAAATAGTTATCTGTGTAGCCTTCTATAAGTCCATTTTTATTTTCATGTTCAAATAAAACTTTTCTTGCTGAACCAATAAATTGCTCTTGAAAATAATTCATTTTTTTCAAACTTAAATTTCTAAGCGCTTGATTACGTTGCTTACGAATATGCATGGGTACTGCATTTGGCAATTCAACGGCTAAAGTATTTGGTCGTTCGCTGTAAGTAAATACATGCAAATACGATACATCTAAATCGTTCAAAAAATTATAGGTATCCAAAAAATCATTGTCAGTTTCATCTGGAAAACCAACAATCACATCAACTCCTATGCAAGCATGAGGCATTACAGCCTTTATTTTTTCAACACGTTTAACATACAATTCATTTTGATAACGGCGACGCATCAACTTCAAAATTTTATTGCTTCCGCTTTGTAATGGTACATGAAAATGAGGCATGAATTTTTTGCTTGTTGAAACAAATTCGATGATTTCATTCGTTAATAAATTTGGCTCAATGCTGCTAATTCTGTAGCGTTCAATGCCTTCTACTTTATCTAATTGCTGTATGAGTTGATAGAAATCTTCTTCATTTGACCTCACCCCTTGCCCCTCTCCAACAGAGAGGGAGAAAGGTGCTTCGTTTTTATTTTTAAAATCACCCAAATTTACACCCGTTAAAACAATTTCTTTTACACCTAATGCTGCAATTTCATTTGCTTTTTTTACTGCATTTTCAATAGTGTCGCTGCGGCTTGCACCCCTTGCCATGGGTATGGTACAGAAGCTACAACTATAATCACAACCATCCTGAACTTTTAAAAACGAACGAGTTCTATCGCCAAAAGAATAAGAGGAATTAAAAATATTTACTTCATCAATATCACAACTATAAATGGTAGCTTTTTCTTTTTTCTCAAAATTTTTAAGATGCTCAACAATATTAAATTTTTCGGCAGCACCTAATACCATATCAACGCCTTCAATCTCGGCTATTTCGGTTGGTTTCAGTTGTGCATAACAACCTGTAATTACAACCGCAGCATCAGGTGCTTTGCGTTGAATTTGACGAACCAACATTCTGCATTCCTTATCCGCATTTTCTGTAACACTACAAGTGTTGATGACATAAACATCTGCAAAGTCAGTAAAATCAACTTTTTGCATTCCCTCTTTCTCCATCATTCGTGATAATGTAGAAGTTTCAGAATAATTTAATTTACATCCTAAAGTATGAAAGGCGATGGTTTTCATGGGCAACAAAGATAATAGCTTAGCACCATTTAACCACTTCTAAAGGAAATGTTTTTCCGCCTCGAATATCATTTACAATAGCTCTTACACTATTGGGTGCCAATAATTCATCATCATTAAAATTATCAATTTCTGCTAATGAAACCCATCTATGTGCTTTGATTTCATGATGCCAAAAATCATTTTGCTTTGAAATTTCTTTTGCCAAAAAAACATATCGAATCATATCCCATTTTCCATAGCTGATATATTTATACATTCCTAAAATGGAAGTTAGTTCGGCTGTAATACCAGTTTCCTCTTTGCATTCACGAATAGCACAATCAAATACCGACTCATGTTTTTCAAATCTGCCACCAGGAAAATTCCAAAGATTTTCGCTTTGTTTTTTTCCTTCTTGTACCATCAATATTTTATCTTCTTGCATTAAAATAACTGAAGCTGTAACAATGTTGGTTGCGATGGGTTCCATTTGCATAAAATTAATTTGTAACGAAAGTAAATAATTGACGTATAGCCTTATCTCATCTTCACAACAATAATTTATGAAAAAATGTTTCTTGCTAATTTTATTTAGCTTTCTGTTTCATTCCATTTTTGCTCAATCTTGGTCAGCCGAACAACTAACAAAAGCCAATACAGCAAAGGATATTGAATATTTATCACAAGCAGAAAAAGACGCCATTATGTATATTAATTTAGCAAGATTATTTCCAAAAGAATTTGTAAAATTTGAATTAGAAAATTATCAAGCCCCTATCAAGTTCGGGACTTATTTAAAAAATTCATCTTGCAAAAAATCATTGATAGTAGAATTGAACAAACAAAAATCAATGGCTGCTTTAACATTTGAAAATGTGTTGTATGAAGATGCAAAATGTTTCGCTACCGAAATGGGCGATAGAGGTGAAATAGGACATGAAAGAAGAAAGTGCAAGGCAAGTAATTATGCTGAATGTTGTTCATACGGCATGGAAACAGGAAAAGACATTGCTATGCAATGGTTGATAGACCATGATGTACAAGGCGTTGGGCATAGAAGAAATTGCTTAGAACCTACTTATACAAAAATAGGTTTAGCCATTCATGCTCATAAAAAATGGCAGGTATGTGCTGTAGCTGAAATGAATTTTTAATTACCCTTCATCATTCATAAACTCACTGGTAAAGTGAAAATGAATATCAGGATTATTTTTTCTTTCAGTATCTAAATACCAACTGCTTTGTGCTAAATAAACCAAGCGTCCATCTTTATCATTTGCTAAAAACTGATTTTTGAATTTGCAGAAATCCATCAATTTATTTTGGTCGTCAGAAGTTATCCAACATGCTTTATAATAAGGTAAAGTAACAAAGCTAACAGTAGCACCATATTCATGCAATAAGCGATATTGAATTACTTCAAATTGCAATTCACCCACAGTGCCAATGATTTTTTTGTGCCCCATGTTTTGTGTAAACAATTGCGCCACACCTTCATCGGTTAATTGCTGCAAACCTTTTTCCAATTGCTTAGTTTTCAATGGGTCTTTGTTTACCACCTCCTTAAATATTTCGGGTGAGAAACTTGGAATGCCTGTAAACATTACGTTTTCGCCTTCGGTTAACGTATCACCAATTTTAAAATTTCCTGTATCAAACAAACCAACCACATCGCCAGGGAAAGCATCATCCAACACATTTTTGCTTCGAGCCATAAAACTAAACGGACTGCTAAAGCGTACATCTTTATCTAATCGCACATGATGAAAGAATTTATTCCGTTCAAACTTTCCACTACACACTCTTAAGAATGCAATTCTATCTCTGTGTCGTGGGTCAAGATTAGCATGAATTTTAAAAATAAATCCAGTGAATTTATCTTCAGTTGGCGCTACTTCACGTTTGTCGGTTGGTCGAGCTAAAGGCTTGGGAGCTATTTGGATAAAGGTTTCCAGCAATTCTCTTACCCCAAAATTGTTCATCGCACTGCCAAAAAATACTGGGGCAATATGTCCGCCTAAATATTCTGATTCATCAAAATCATGATACACACCTTCAATTAATTCTACATCGCTACGCAATTGATTAGCATCAGTTTCGCCAACTTCTTTATCTAAATTTTTATCCGATAAATTTTCAATCGTAATTTTTTCGTCGTCTTTTTGTTTGGCTTGAAACAATTGCAATGTTTTATCATACAAATTGTAAACACCTTTGAAAGTGCTGCCCATATTGATTGGCCAGCTTAATGGTCGAACTTTTATTTTCAATTTTGCTTCTAATTCATCCAATAAATCAAAAGCATTTTTCCCATCTCTATCCATTTTGTTGATGAAAATAATTACTGGTGTGTTACGCATACGGCACACTTCCATCAAGCGTTCAGTTTGTTCTTCCACACCCTTCACACAATCCACCACAAGAATAACAGAGTCAACAGCAGTTAAAGTTCTGTAAGTATCTTCCGCAAAATCTTTGTGACCTGGTGTATCTAATAAATTTACATTGATGCCATTGTATTCAAAACACATTACCGATGTTGCTACCGAGATACCTCGTTGTTTTTCAATTTCCATGAAATCACTCGTTGCATGCTTTTTAATCTTGTTTGATTTTACAGCACCAGCCACCTGAATGGCTCCACCGAACAATAGAAACTTTTCGGTAAGTGTGGTTTTACCTGCATCGGGGTGACTTATGATGGCGAATGTTCGGCGTTTGCTTATTTCTTCTGCGTATTTCAATTCCTTAATTTTTATTATTTATAATCTCTAATTAAAACATCAGTTGGAATATGTAGCAATGCATTTAATTGCCTAACCATTTCTAATGTCAGTTTTCTTTTTTTATTTAATACTTCGCTAATTCGGCTATGGAAGCCAATTGCAGGAGCTAAATCCTTTTGCTTATATCCCATTTGTTCCATTCTAAATTTAATAGCTTCTATTGGATTTGGAAAATCAATCGGGAAATTTTGTTGTTCATATCTTTCAATTAACAAACTAAGAATTTCCAATTCATTACCTTCCGCAGAATTAGGTTTAGCATCAAAAATTTCATCTAATCTTTTTAATGCTTTTTGATAATCACGTTCGGTTTTTATAATTTTTAATTCCATTTTATTAAATTTTTTCAGCATCAATTTTATCATATTGTACATGTGTTCCAATAAATCTTATCCAAACTATGCTGTATTTATAATTAATTTTCACAATTAATCTATACTTGTTACCTACTATGTTAAATACAATTCTTCCTTGTTGCAATATGCTTGCAGTAGGATATCCGCTTTTAATATCAGTAGGTGATTTCCAAGATGCAGCCATAGCTTCATGATACCATGCTTTTAATTGCTGCTCAGCATCTCGGTGTTTAATCCAAAATTCTCGTAAAGTTTTTTGAGCTATTACTCTCACTAACTATCTTTTTTGCAAAGATAAAAAAAGTTACCAATTTGGGAAGACGAGTAAAGAAAATTCTTTTTTGTAATTTTTAATAATTAACAATGGCTTCAAAAACATTTTTTAGCAACAAAAAATAAATGTAATTTTGAAAAAAAAGCAATGGAATCAATTAGCATAATAAGAGACATTACACACAACAAACAATTTGCTCAAATTGAAATTGAAAGTGTAGAAAAATTAGAAGAACACTGGGATGATTTTTTAGATATTATTATTGCTGAAATGCGTAAAAATGATGAAAAATCGGATTGGAATAATTTTGTAGATGAACTGAAAGCCGAAGGAAAATTATGAGTTACAAAATTGTTATTAGTAAATTGGCTCAAAAAGAAATTAAAGACTTACCCAAAACTGAATTATCAAAAGTAGTTAATAAAATTTATCAATTGGCTGATAACCCAAGGCCTGAGGGATGCAAAAAGCTACAAGGTTCTTCAGAAGATTTATGGCGAATTAGAAGTGGAGATTACAGAATTATTTATTGCCTTGACGATACCATAAGAATAGTTGATGTTCGCCGTGTGGCACACCGAAAAGAAGTTGACAAATAATTACTCCTTCACAAATTTCGCATTTCTCACATTTCCTTTTTCGTCGGTGGCTTTGATGAAGTAAATACCTGAAGGCAAGTTTTCAGTATTCAGTTGACAGTTTTCAGAAGTTAGTTTTTCAATTTTTACATTTAGTTGCTGACCTATAACATTACTTACTACAATTATATTCACTTTCGACTCACAACTTATGACTATCGACTGAGAAGCAGGATTTGGATAAACAGTTAATTGCTCTTTAGCAGTTGATACTTCATCCATTCCTATCGTACAATCAATTTTTCCTAAAGAAAAATTTGGCTCATTAGGAAGCCCTCCTGTAGTATATTTGCCAACTCCTAAATCAATTTGTTTTTGAACAAAATTACATCCTGAGCCAATAATGTCTGGATTATTAATTACATGAATATAACGACATGCACCACCAACAATGTAAATTTTCCCATCCATTCCATTCTTCATTTCATAAAAGACATAAGTTTCGTTAATTAATCTATCACCTATCATTATTCTGCTTTGTAATATATTAGCTGCGGATAAATCTAGTTGCCATATTTTATAATTATCGCTTACGTACAAAAACCTATTATTGGGAGAAAAACAAACAGAAACTGCATTAAGAGTGTCAATTACATTATCAATTAACACATGCTTGTAATTCGATAATAAACCAGTGCATCTATCGAAATCATATAAATCAATTTGTCCTGGTCTTATTTTAGGTGAGCTGTTGAAAGATACATAAACGTATGATAATTTATCATTATCAAAATTACTAGCTGAAGAACCTTGACTCTGTGAATTTTGGGAATATTGTATCCCTAATTTCTGGTCTGATTTTCTTGTAATCCCATTACTATCCACTAAGAATACAAAAAAATTATTGCTCCAATATTTTCTAACTAATAACCAATAATCCTTCCCGTTTCCATGTTTTAAGCACATTACAGAGCCATCAGCCAATGTATCATTCCCTAATAATGTTGAATCTTTTAAAACAACATCACCTAACCCATTATCTAATGATTTATCAATAACCAAAAATCTAAATTTGTCTGGATATTTGTTGCCTTCAATTAACCATTCCATGTTTTCGTAAAACATATAGAATTTATTCGTATCTTTTGGAAAAGGGATGATTGTTGTGCTTCTTGTTAATGGATAGCAACCACCGACAAAGTATGGTGTAGATAGTGCTCCTCCATTAAAGTTTGTTCCATTCGGCATTTTTCTATCTAATTTATTAAAAACCTCAAAGCCATTAGTATAAAAGAGAATCTCCCCTTTAGTGTCGCAAATACTTGTTGATGAGGGATATAAGCACGTTTGTACAGTATCCGATAAATTTATTGTTGCAATTCCTGATTGAAAGTCTAACCCAGATTTAATTCCTAATTTCCAATATAAATCTGATTGTGCTATACAAACTATTTGTACAAACAGCAAAAACAATAAAACAAGTATGTGTTTTTTCATATAGAATGATTCAGGATTTTACAACAATCCAAATTCAAATTTTTGTTCTAAAGCAGTTTCAATGAATCGAGGTAAAGCATATTCCATTCGTTCGTTTGCTTTTTCACTATCATGAAATAAAATTATTTCACCATTTTTAAATGGTTTGCCAATAGCATTTTTCAAACATTGCTCTTTGGAAATTGATTTATCAAAATCGGCTGTTAATCGGCTCCACATCACTATTTTATGTGTCTTTACTAATTGGTTGGCTTGCGAAAATTTAATTTTTCCATAAGGCGGTCTGAAAAATTTGGTGTCGCTTTTTTCCTTCTTTTTTTCTATTGACCTCATCCTATTTCCTTCTCCAACAGAGAAGGATGATGGCGAAGGAAGAAAGCTATTCATTATACCTTCTGTTTTTTTTACTTCATCAAAATACATTTCATTATCTGTTGCCCATCCATTTTTATGATGATAGGTATGATTGCCTACGGCATGCCCCTCGGCTATAATTTGCTGAAACACTGATGGATATTTGCTTACATTATTCCCTACACAAAAAAACTGCGCTTTGATTTGATGCTGGCGCAAACAATCTAACACAGCCAAAGTAATTTCGGGATGTGGTCCGTCATCAAATGTTAAATACAATTTTCGCTGCGCTGTATCACCTCTCCAAATAAATTGGGGATAGATAAGCGGCAACAAAAAAGGCGTATGAGTGAAATAGGTCATTTCTTTTTTCGAGCTTGACGAGCTGCTTTGCGTTTACTATAATCAGCAATTCTTTTTTCCTCTTTTTCCTTAGCAATTCTTTCTCTATCAGCAGGGCAACCGCCACGGGCTTGCCCTTTATGAAAGCGTTCTACAATTTTCATTTTCTCTCGGTCTTCACGGCACATGCCACGGTATTTTCTATTGCATGATGCCACAATTAATAGCGTACAGATTACAATTAAACTTATTCTAAAAATTCTATTTTTTTTCATCCACATAAATTTAATAAATTATTTTTTAGGTTCGGTTGGTGGTGTAGGTTCAGTAGGCGCTGGTGTTGGCGTTGGTTCTTTTTTTTCATCAACCATTAATGGTTTTGGCGTTTTATCTTTTAACTCTTTTGCATTGCCTATTACAATGTTCATCCCAAATCTGAAATTTACATTTTTGCTTGCTAATGGTTTTACTGCAGCCAACCAATTATCGGTTATAAAATAAGTTTGCATTCCTAAAAACCGAAGCATAATTCCACCACCTAAATTTATAGGCGCATACGATTTGTTGGTATAAGTTAAGGTGCCTGTAAAATGTTTTGATAATTTTAATTGATAGCACAGCGTAAGTGCTAATATGGAACTTTGATGAAATGTATTGCTGCTTAATTGCGCTGCCACACTATGATGCTTATTAATATCATAATTTGCCATAGCAAAAAAGTTAATGGGCAATGATGTTTTATAAGTTTGGTGATTGGTTTCTAATTTGAAAATATTTTTAATTGAATCTACAAATTTGCTTGAATTAATATTTGAACTACTATCCGCTAAATCAGCCAAATTAACTCCATCAAAATCAATATGAGCATTGTGCATGGTATAATTATTTATTCTCGATTTCCATGCAATACTGCCCCAATCATTTACGCCTACTGAAAATTTCAATTTTTCATTGTATTGATATGCCGCAGCAACATCTAATGCAAAGCCTTTGTTGGCGGTATTAAAAATATAATTTTTTGCTGTAGGTACAGCACTATTTTTTCTTTCGGTACTATCCGGAAAACCACTGGTTTGAATATTTACATTAGCATCGGCTGATAGTTTAAATGTGTTGGCATCGGTTAATAATTTAATGGATGATTCGGCAGTATTGATATTGGCTTTACCAAACAATAATTTAGGCGATAAACCAAACTGCCATTTTTTATATGTGTAAGTAAAATGGGTAGCATATTCACGATAGTAAGAAAAATTTACAGCAAAATTTCCAATCTCTAATTCGCTGCCAACATAAGGCGCATTGCCATACCAAGCCAATTTTAATAAATCGCCAGGGTAAGTAAATTTAAACATCATTTTATCGGCTACCGAAAAACCAGCCGACCATTTTCGGTTAGCATAATTAAATGAACCTAACGAAATTGATGTTCCAAAACCTATATGATTTTTTGCTTTTAATTTATCCATGATATTGCCTGGTGTAATTAATAAACTTGAATCGGCGGCATTGCGGTTAAATAAATCATTGTAAGTAAACCCATTATTAAAAAAATAAAATGACGTTGAAGATAGCACTGGTAAACCGATTGACACTTTTGCATCGGTTCGGTTTGATGCATTAAATTGTGATGATTGATTAATTTGATCAAAGAATTTAATCGTGTATTCATCTTGCGCTTGGGCTGTGATGAACACAAAAATTAATCCTACTAAAAGTTGTAATTTTTTTTGCATGATTAATTTTATTTAAGTTTTGAAATTTTAAGTTTCGCATCGGTATTTAATCGCAAAGCAATGTAATTGCTGGAATGAATTTGTACCGAATTATTGCTGCTGCTTTTCAAAATACCTTTGATAATAGCATGCCTTACTTTGGTATTTATTTTTCGATAACGTGAATTATCCATTTCAAAAATAGTTTCTTTTGATGTACTTCCTTTTATAATTCCATTAGCATCTACAGGTGCTTCAGCCAAAATAAATTGATTAGGAACTACTAATGAATCTAAATTTTTATGCAATGAATCAGTAAAATAAAGTTGCACATTGGTGTATAATGGAAACGCATTTTCAACACTCATTTTAAATTTGATAGATTGTAATAAATCAGGATTATCGGGCAGTGTAAGGTTAAAAGTATCTTGTAACGTGAAGTTAATAATTTTAAACCAAGCAGGTATTTCGGCATGAGCCCACACAATTAATTTACTGGTATCTGTAATAAAATTATAAGCCACACCATTTGGATTTATTTGAATATTACCTTGATAAACAATTTTGTTTGGTGCAGGATTAAATACATTTTGAATATTGCTATTATTTCTATCCATCGTATAATTATTATCCGCCATTTGCCCTACCACAGTGGGTTGTGCAATTACTAATGGTGTTGAAAAAAATGTCCCTAAAATATTATTGATGCTTCCATTGCGTACAATGCCATGCGCATTGCTTAATGCACCCGATGCCGAAATGCCAAAATAATTTTTTACGTTTAAATGAATCTTTGGATTTTCTAAAAATAATTGTGCTGATAATGTATTGTTGAAAATCTCGATAGCAATAGTATCTAACGGAATTGGAATATTTCGTTGCCCTAAATAGCCATCAACAAATTGAAATTGAAGGTTTGTTAAATCAATTTCACCACGAACAAAATCAGTAGTATTAATAGGTTGCGTACCATTGCCAGTGATAGTGTAATACACTTTATAAGGCAAATAATTGTTGGTGGTATTGTTATTAGTAAAATCAAATGTGTAAGCTCCTAAATTAACATTAACAATTGTTGATGTAGATGGATAATTTACTTGTGCATTTACAGTTAATGTGGTAGCTCCATTTTTCACTGAAGGAAATACAATTTGCGCCGATAAATTTTGCTGAAATGAAGAGGTGATTTTCAATTTAATATTTCCGCTTTTTAATCGCAAATGCTTTAACTGAGCGCCACTTGTATCGGTATAATTATAAAAACTTGAAAACGTATCGCTAACCGAACC
>JBEANU010000160.1:0-6598 GCA_041165265.1 Bacteroidota bacterium
GTAAAAACGGTTAAAATTGTGTTGATATGAAGGAAGAAATAATATTCGTCATAGACGAAAAACCACTTGCATCCTCGTCCGCAACGCAAAGGCTCTGCGGCAGACGAGGACGAGCAAGGGGCTATTTTAATTTATGCAAATGAGAAAAATAATTATGTATGGCCTATTAGTATTATTACCTTGTATTAGCCAAGCCCAAAAGCAAGGTAACTATTGGAAATTAGGACGAAATGCAGGTATTACTTTCAACAATGGCAATGGGCAAGTGGCAGTTGGAGATACATGCTCTCAAGGATTAAGTTATAGCTCCTCTACGGTTTGTGATAATAGGGGTAATTTATTATTTTATTCCGAAGGAAAAAAAGTATATAACCGCTTAGATAGAATAATGCCCAATGGCAATAATTTTAATACTGGTACAGCCGGGAATTTATACTCATACCTACCTATTCATAACGGTCTTACTTTTGTTCCGTTTGTTAACGATACCAATAAGTACTATTTATTTTATGAAAATTTGGAATTTTTTGAAACCAATGGACCTGATTATTTACCCAACCGATTACAATATTTAGTAATAGATAAAACTTTAAATGTTGGCTTGGGTGATGTAGTATATAAAGATAGCTGTATAGTATGCGGTGCTGATAGTTTGGCAAAGGGGAATATATTTTCAATACGCCATGGCAATGGTAAGGATTGGTGGCTATTAGCTCGTAAATATCATAGCAATTTATTTTATAAAATACTAATAGATTCAAGCGGTGTACATAAAGTCGATACTCAAAGTATTGGTAAACCACATTTAGGAATTGGATACTTTTCAGGAATTTATTCGGTAAGTTATCAAGGTAATAAATTAGCCTATTTGTTTGCTCCCTTGGACACCATGCTTAAGGATGGGCGATTAGATGTATTTGATTTTGATAGATGTACAGGAAAATTAAGTAATCCAATCCACGAACACATGGTTTTGGATGGAGATTCGTTCGATCTTGCCAGTTTATGTTTTTCACCAAATGGAAGATATTTATATGCAACAGAAGGGTATATAATCTATCAAATGGATATGCAAGCACCTAATATATTAGCTTCAGCTATTAAAATAGCCCGAAGTGATAATTCACTTTCCCCAAGCCCAAGCGTTTTTTATCAAATGAAACGTGGTCCTGATGGTAAAATATACGTAAGTTTTTATGGGGGTAATTATTATATGAGTGTTATAAATAATCCTGATAATGCTGGTGCAGCTTGTAATTTTGTGTATAAGCAAATATATTTTGGGGGTATGGTAGGCAGTAAAATATATGTAGCTGATGGTGCTTTACCCAATAACCCTAATTATGCTTTAGGTAAGATAGATTGTGGTGTAGGGATGGGGGAGCAGTTGGCAGTTGGAAGTGGGCAGTTGGCGGTTTATCCGAACCCATGTGGGGAGAAGTTAACAGTTAGCGGTTATCAGTTATTAGTAAATACAATTGAGGTAACGGATGTGTTAGGTCGTGTCTTGCTGAGGGACGAAGCATCTAATCAACAAATCAATAACTCATCAACTCAACAAATTCAATTAGATGTATCATCACTACCACAAGGTATTTATTTTATCAAAGCAACAGATAGTAACGGCAATTTGATGAATGGAAAATTTGTGAAGGAATAAGTAATTGCATCCGTATTGCCACTGATTGTGTGCTACCATAAAATGGGTATTTATTTTTTTTGCTGATAGCAATATTTTTGCACCATCATCAATAAAACAAAACCTATTATGCTACACAAAATTTTACTTATTACTTGTTTTACAATTTCAGCATTATTAGTAAATGCTCAATCCGTTTCATACAAAACAATTTTGGATGATCCTAAATCGGTTCCTAATCTTCGTACTTCTATTGATCCATTTTTTGTAGATATGTATCAAGGTGAACCACATATTGGCTGGGGATTCCGAGGCGAATTTAAATTTTTGAAATTGTTCATTGCCAATATTGATTATCGCAAAGCATATTTAGATATGACTTATGATGGCAACATAAATGATGGTGCTCGGCCTGATTATACAGCCACTGATTTTGGATTGAATAAAGCAAATTGGTTAGAAATAGGCGGCGGATTAGTTTTTGCTGATTGGACAAAAGCTAAAAATTTAAAAGTTGTATTAAGCAGCTCAACAAGTTCATCAGGAAGTTATAAAACAACCCATACAAAATACATCATGGTACCTGGGCATTTACGACATATTGCTAACCTACGTGGTGGCATAATTCGCAATAGTACAGCCGTTGAATTAAATGATGAAACCAAAGGTTATTGCTTAAATGTGAAGGACAATAAAGATACTTTGAAATTTGGATTTGCACCTTGGACAGCAACAACTTCAACCTATGCAACTACGGTTACTACTATGTTAAACCAATTTGGATTTTATGCAGGCATATCCTACAAAACCATTACCAATTTAAAAATTGATGCGGATGGGTATAGAAAAAAAGGAAACCGAATCACTTGGGATTTATATGCCGATTTAATCACTATGCCACGGATGCACTTTGTGGATGTAATGAATGAAAAAGGAACAAAAACCTACAGTTTTCAAAGTGATAAAATAAACAGAATTGGCTGGAGAGTGGGCGCAATAGCTTATACTCAAAGTAAGGTTGGGTTTTCATTCAAAACTGAGTTTGGCAAAATGCCCAATTATGCCACTACACAAAAAGGATTCTTAGGCAATCAATTTTACCTAATGCTTACAATGGGTGTAGGTTTTCAGCAACTCATAAAACTATAGTGGTTTAATAGTGACTTATATTATGGCTGATGAAAGGTAAAACTTTTGTCAGCCATTTGTTTGTTATATTAATATGAAAACTAATTGCTACAACATATATAGACTATCAACATTACAACTTAAACATTTGTAACAGCAATAGCATTTATAATTTTCAAAAGAAATATTGCAATTAGGAAAAATAATTAATGTGATTTTAATTTTTAATTTCGCCTAATAATGAATCCAATACAAAATAAAAATATAGCTTTTCAAGATTTAGGAATGATAGATTATAGAAGCGCTTGGGATTATCAAGAAAAATTATTTCAAGAAATTATTGCTATAAAAACTACCAATAGAAATAACGAATTAAGCCCCTCATCTAACAATACATTTTTTCCTACAAAAAATTATTTGCTTTTTTGCGAACACTCACCGGTATTTACCATTGGCAAAAGCGGAAAAATGAATCATTTATTAGCAAGCACAGATATTTTAAATGAAAAAAAAATTTCATTTTTTCAAACCAATCGAGGTGGCGATATTACTTTTCATGGGCATGAACAAATTGTTGGTTATCCGATTATTGATCTTGAAAATTTTTTTACCGATATAGGAAAATATATGCGGTTTTTAGAAGAAGTAATTATACAAACACTGGCTGAATATGGCTTACAAGGCGAAAGAAGCCCTGGCGAAACTGGTGTTTGGTTAGATGTAGGCAAACACAATGCTCGTAAAATTTGTGCCATGGGTGTTCGTAGCAGCCGATGGGTAACCATGCACGGATGGGCTTTTAATATCAATACCGATTTATCTTACTTTGATTTAATTATACCATGTGGTATAACCAATAAAGGGGTTACATCTTTACAAAATGAACTAGGCAAATATGTTGATTTAGATGAAGTGAAAGAAAAATTATTCACTCATTTCGAAACAATATTTGAAGCTAAAATTTCATCACAAAATTCAGATTAAATACTTCATGACCAAACAACCAATATCAGCTAACAACACCGAAGAGCAAGAACAGCAAGATACAGAAGCCTTGTATGTTCATCGTGTGATACAAATAGATAAGGGACAAGAGCTGATAAGAATTGATAAATTTTTATTAAATAGATTAGAAAATGTTAGCCGAAATAAAATTCAAAACGGAATTGAAAAAGGAAATGTTTTAGTAAATAATAAAAATGTAAAAAGCAATTATAAAATAAGGCCCAATGATGTTATTTCAATAGTGTTTGCCGAAGAACCTGTTGATCATTTTTTAGTAGCTCAAAACATACCGTTAGATATTGTTTATGAAGATGAAGAATTAGCACTTGTAAACAAACCAGCTGGCATGGTTGTACATCCTGGTGTTGGCAATTATACTGGCACTTTAGTAAATGGATTATTACATCATTTTTTGCAACAAACTGAAACCAAACATATTGCCGAAGATGCATTAGAAAATCAATCCAACAACAATGAAACCCAAAGCATTCGTCCGTTTTTAGTACACCGTATTGATAAAAACACATCAGGTATTTTAGTGGTTGCAAAAAACTCAAACTCGTTAGATTTTTTAAGCAAGCAATTTTTTTATCATACCATACAACGAAAATATATTGCCTTAATTTGGGGCGAACCCAAACAAAACGAAGGCACAATTGTGGGCAATATTGGTAGAAACCCCAATGACCGCCAGAAATTTTATGTGCCTGAAAGCCCCGATGAAGGCAAGCATGCAGTAACGCACTACAAAGTTTTAGAACGAATGGGTTATGTAACTTTAATTGAATGCGTTTTAGAAACTGGCAGAACTCATCAAATACGTGTTCATATGAATAAAATTGGGCACCCAATATTTAGTGATGACACTTACGGTGGTGATAAAATTGTAAAAGGAACTATTTATAATAAGTATAAGCAATTTGTTGAAAATTGTTTTGCCATTTGTCCACGTCAAGCATTGCATGCACAATCATTAGGCTTTGTACATCCCACTACCCAACAAAATATTTATTATGAAGTGCCTATTCCTGCTGATATGCAAGCCGTAATTGAAAAATGGCGCAATTATGTAAAAGCCATGATGGAATAAATTTAACACACTAAAGTTTGCATAAAAAATATTGCAATTACAGTTCAATAACCTATATCTACGATTGATAAATATTTGAAAATTTCAATTTGATTTTGTTTCTTTAACCAACTTAAAAAAAATCTAAACAATATAATGGCAAATTTATTTCGCAAAAAAAACATTAACGACTTATTAGCCGAATCTACCGAAACTGAACATAGCTTAAAGCGTTCATTAGGTTCAATGGCTTTAATTGCATTAGGGATTGGAGCAATTATTGGTGCAGGTTTGTTTGTACGAACTGCCGCCGCCGCTGGCAATCATGCAGGGCCAGCTGTAATTATTTCATTTATCATTGCAGGCATTGGTTGTGCTTTTGCAGGTTTGTGTTATGCTGAATTTGCATCTATGATACCTATTGCAGGAAGTGCTTACACCTACTCTTATGCTACAATGGGCGAATTAATTGCATGGATAATTGGTTGGGATTTAGTTTTAGAATATGCATTAGGAGCTGCTACAGTTGCTATTGCATGGAGCGAATATTTAAATAAATTATTACAAAATGTTTTTGGGTTTGAAATACCTTATGCCCTCTGTCATTCACCATTTCAATCAGCAGTAGATGGTACGCATGGCATGGTAAATTTACCTGCCTTATTTATTGTTTTAATTTTATCATTAATATTAATGAGAGGCACCAAAGAATCGGCAGCCATTAATAATGTAATTGTATTAGTTAAAGTAGCCATTGTAATTTTATTTATTGCATTAGGTTGGAAATATATTAACCCAATTAATCACCAAGATTTTATTCCTAAAAATACAGGCACATTTGGTGAATTTGGTTGGAGCGGAATTTTAAGTGGAGCAGGAATAGTGTTTTTTGCATTCATTGGTTTTGATGCAGTATCAACAGCAGCACAAGAAGCAAAAAATCCTCAGAAAGGAATGCCAATAGGTATTTTGGTTTCATTAGCAGTATGTACTGTTTTATACATCACCTTTGCTTACGTTCTTACTGGTGTTGCCAATTATAAAGATTTTGGTAAAGGTGGTGCAGGTCATGAAGCATCGGTAGCTTATGCCATTTCAACGTATATGCACGATTATCAATGGTTAAGCACAATGATTACAGTTGCAATTTTAGCAGGATTTTCTTCTGTAATTTTAGTTTTGTTAATGGGTCAATCAAGAGTATTTTATTCTATGAGTAAAGATGGCTTATTGCCTTCTGTATTTTCAGAATTACATCCCAAATACAAAACGCCTGCAAAATCTAACTTCCTATTATTTTTATTTGTAGGAATTTTTGCAACATTTATTCCTGGCGATGTAGTTGGCGATATGACAAGTATAGGAACTTTATTTGCATTTGTATTAGTATGCATAGGCATTATTGTTTTACGTAAAAAATCACCTGATACTCCTCGACCATTCAAAACACCATTAGTACCATTAGTTCCTATTTTAGGTGTATTGGTGTGCTTAGCCATGATTGCCGGATTGGGTTGGGAAAACTGGACCAGATTGTTTGTTTGGTTGGGAATTGGCTTTGTAATTTATTTTGGTTACAGCGTTAAAAACAGCAAACTGAATAAATAATTGAACAATCGAAGAACCGAATACTCGAATTTGGAGTAATGAATAAGAATACAAAAGCATTCAAACTTCGTCATTTGATTGCTCGGCTCTTCGTAATTCAAAAACAAACAATCGAAGAACCGAATACTCGAATTTGGAGTAATGAATAA
>JBEANU010000161.1:0-4511 GCA_041165265.1 Bacteroidota bacterium
TATTGCCAAGGTGGACCACAAAGCGCTTTATCTCAATTCTATTCGTTCCGTTGGAATTTTCAATTGATGGCTGCACAAGGATATATTGTGGTAGCACCAAACCGCCGTGGTATGCCAGGACATGGTACAAAATGGAACGAACAAATCAGTGGTGATTGGGGCGGACAAAGTATTCAAGATTATTTAACGGCTATTGATTCAGTGTCAAAAGAACCGTATGTGGATGTTAACCGCAGAGCCGCTGTGGGTGCAAGTTATGGAGGTTATAGTGTATTCATGCTGGCTGGTGTACACAATAATCGTTTCAAATCATTCATTGCTCATGATGGCGTTTTTGATACTAAAAGTTGGTATGGTACTACCGAAGAAATGTGGTTTGCTAAATGGGATATGGGCGGTGCTCCATGGGAATTAAATACTACAAGTTATACTAAATTTAACCCGATGGAATACATCAACAAATGGACAACACCAATATTAATTTATCAAGGTGGTAAAGATTACAGAACACCTAAAGGGCAAGCGCAAGAAGCTTTTAACGCTGCTCAGTTGCATAACATTAAAAGCCGATTAGTTTATTTGCCTGAAGAAAATCATTGGGTATTAGCCGCACAAAATGCATTGGTATGGCAACGTGAATTTTATAAATGGTTGAATGAAACATTGAAGTAAATGTTTGTGCAATTATATTGGATTAATACATTTTCAAAACCGTGTAATTTATAATTATCTAAGTAACTTAATTATTTGTCTCGATTTTATTGTTGCATTTAAAATCGAATTTCAATCCAATTAATTTAATCCTCTATCTGTAGTTTTTACTAATGCATTAATTACCTTTGCACTCCTTTAAAAAATGGAAAATAATCTTCTACATATAAATTTAAGCGATAAGCAACACGATGAAAATCGTCAGGGTGAAGCATTTCAATTTGCAGATGATAAATTAAATGTTGCCAATAACGGAAAACTATTTTATGTTGAAAGCTATGGCTGCGCTTTAAATTTTAATGATAGCGAAATTGTAGCTACTGTTTTAAATCAAAATGGATTTGGCATTACAACAGATTATAACAATGCTAATTTAATTTTAATTAATACTTGTAGCATTCGTGAAAATGCTGAACAGCATGTACGTAATAGATTAAAGCAATTCAATCAAATCAAAAAACAAAAACCTGAAACGCTTATTGGCGTATTGGGTTGTATGGCTGAAAGATTAAAAGATAAATTATTAGAACAAGAGCATTTAATTGATATGGTGGTTGGCCCCGATGCTTACCGAACTTTACCTGAATTAATTAAAGAAGCTGAAAGCGGACATAAAGCTGTAAATGTTTTATTAAAACGGGAAGAAACTTACGCTGATATTTCGCCAACACGATTAGTAAGTAATGGTGTAAATGCCTTTGTAACCATTATGAGAGGCTGCAATAATATGTGTAGCTTTTGTGTAGTGCCATTTACTCGTGGCAGAGAACGCAGTCGTGATGCACATTCTATCATCAATGAATGTACACAATTGTTTAACGAAGGTTTTAGAGATATTACTTTATTGGGTCAAAATGTAGATTCGTATTATTGGGTGGCTAATCAAGAATTGAATGAAAAGCAAACCAATTTAAACCCCGATGAAAGAGATAAAAATATTGAAGGCTCAATAAATTTTGCTCAATTATTAGAAATGGTAGCATTAATAAATCCATTGCTACGTGTACGTTTCAGCACATCGCATCCAAAAGATATTACCGATGAAGTATTGTTTACCATGAAAAAATATCACAACATTTGTAAACAAATACATTTACCAATTCAAGCAGGAAATAGCCGTGTTTTGAAATTGATGAACCGAACTTATACTGCTGAGTGGTACAAAGCAAAGTTTGATAGAATAAGAGAAATAATGCCTGAGTGCGCTATTTCAACCGATTTGATTTGTGGCTTTTGTACTGAAACAGATGAGGAACATCAAGACACTTTAGACTTATTAGATTATTGCAAATTCGATTTTGCCTATCATTTTAAATATAGCGAACGAAGTGGAACTGCTGCTGAAAGAAAAATGAAAGATGATGTACCTGAAGAAGTGAAACAAAAACGATTGGATGAAATAATTGTAAAAACAAGGAAATATTCTTTACTAAAAAACACTAATGCCATAGGCAAAACATTTGAAGTATTGGTAGAAGGGCCATCGTATAAAAAACCTGATGAAGAATGGTGGGGAAGAAATACACAAAATCAAATGATTATTTTTCCGAAAGGCAATTTAAAGAAAGGTGATTATATACATGTAAAAGTTACAAAAGGCGGCACAGGAACGCTTTGGGGAGATATTGTAGAATAAAAAATAATAATAATGCTTCGATTAAAAAATATAGAATTAGTAAAAGAAAAAATACAAGGCTCTGCACCACAGAAAATTGTAATTACAACACATCATAAACCCGATGGCGATGCATTAGGCAGTTCATTGGGTTTGTATCATTACTTAATTCAATATGGTCATCAAGTACAAGTAATTTCACCAACCGATTATCCATATAATTTAGCTTGGATGCCAGCCAATGATACAGTTTGGGAATTTGAAAAAACTGAAAACAAAAGCCGTGAAGCCATTGCTAATGCTGATTTAATATTTTGTTTAGATTTTAATAGATTGAATCGCATTAATCAAATGGAGCCTTTGGTTAAAGAATCAAAAGCATTAAAAATTTTAGTAGATCATCATCTTGAACCAGAAAATTTTGAAGACATCACTTTTGCCGATACTAGCGCAGTGGCAACAGCTGAATTAATTTATACATTCATCACTCATATTGGTGATGAGCAAAAAATAAATATTGAATCGGCAAAATGTTTGTACACAGGCATTTTAACGGATAGTGGTAGTTTCAGATTTAATTCAACCACACCAACTGTACATATTATTGCAAGCAAATTAATTGCATTAGGTGTAAAACCATTAGATATTTTTGAATTGATTTACGATGATAATACTGAAAACCGTATGCGTTTTATAGGTTATTGTATGAATAAAAAAATGGTGATGCTACCTGAATATAATGCAGCCTACATCAGCGTTACAAGAGATGAGTTAAAGGAATATAAAATAACAACAGGCGATACGGAGGGTTTAGTAAATTATCCATTATCAATAAAAGGGATAAAATTAGTTGCCTTAATAATTGATAGAACTGAAAGAGTAAAATTATCTTTGCGTAGTAAAGGCGATATTGCAGTGAATGAATTATGTAGCCAATATTTTAATGGTGGCGGTCATAAAAATGCATCAGGTGGTCATTCCAACGGAACTTTAGACGAAACCGTGCAAACATTTTTACAAATGCTTGCTGAAAACAAAAACAAATTAAATTAATATATAACAACAAAAATCAGAATGAAAAGTAAAATTTATTTATCAATTATTTCAATAGCTATTATTGGATTAGTAGCTTGTAACAAAAATGGTGGAATTCAAAAATTATCAGGTGGTGTAACTTACCAAATACTTAAAGCTGGCGAAGGTAAGGATACTGGTAAAGTTGGTGATATTATCACTATGCACATTATGAATGCAACTGAAAAAGATTCATTTGTGATGGATTCACACAAAGGCCAGCAAGGAATGAAAGCCGAACCAGTTAAAATCACCTTACAAGCTCCGGCTTTTAAGGGCGATTTGATGGAAGGATTATTAAAATTGCATGTGGGTGATAGTGCTGTTTTTTTAGTACCATCTGATTCAATTTTTAAAAATGAAGCACAACGTCCTCCATTTATTAAAAAAGGTTCAATGGTTAAAACTTTTGTCAGCGTAATCAATATTGAATCTAAAGAAAAAGCGCAGCAACGTCAAGCAGATGAAGCTAAAGCTCAAATTGCTAAAGATGATGCATTAATACAAAGTTATATTGCTGCTAAAGGAATGAAGGATGTTCAAAAAACAATGAGTGGATTGTATTATGTAATTACAAAAGCAGGTACAGGCGCTAATGTTGAAAATGGAAAAACAGCTGTAATGAATTATACAGGCAGAACTTTAGATGGAAAAATGTTTGATTCAAACACTGAAAAAGAATTTAATCATGAACAACCATTCAAATTTAAATTAGGGCAAGGTATGGTTATTCGTGGTTGGGATGAAGGTGTTGCATTGTTAAATAAAGGCGCTAAAGCTACATTTATTGTACCTTCAACTTTAGGCTATGGTCCGCAAGCTATTGGTGATAAAATACCAGCCAATTCAGTACTTACATTTGATGTTGAATTAACTGGAATTGAATAAATTTATTAAATAGTTAAGCCTCAAAAAGTCAATTTCGGTGATTTAGAGCGGCATTGTAAAAATTAGCGTTAAGAAAATTTATATGTTGAGCATAAAAAAGCAAAATTGTTTGAAGTCAGCACCAATAAGCTTTTTAATGGTGCAAAAACTTAAATCGGCTGACAAGTTTTTTGCTTTGCGTATAGCATAAATTTTTAGCGAATTTTTACAGAGCCTTGACTTT
>JBEANU010000162.1:0-3990 GCA_041165265.1 Bacteroidota bacterium
ATTGGTGGCTGACTTCAAACAATTTTGCTTTTTTTTGCTCTACTGATAAATTTTCTTAACGCTAATTTTTACAATGCCGCTTTAAATCATTGAAATTGACTTTTTGAGGCTTGACTAATTAGTTTTATTCACTAAATATTTTTCATACGGTAATCGAGTAGTTAACGATCGCCCTAATGTAAATTCATCAACATACTCTAACTCACCGCCAAAGGCTATTCCACGAGCTATGCTGGTAATTTTTATTTCACGGGGTTGTAGTTGTTTTGAAATATAAAAAATGGTGGTATCGCCTTCCATAGTTGGGTTTAATGCCATAATTATTTCTTTCACATCATGTTTATCAACTCGTTCAATTAATGATGAAATATATAATTCATCAGGGCCAATACCATCAATGGGTGATATTACGCCATTCAACACATGATAAACGCCATTATACTGACCAGTATTTTCAATTGCTATTACATCACGTAAATTTTCAACCACACATATTTGTTCGTGATTACGATGTGAACTATTGCAAATGCTGCAAATTTCACCATCACTAATGTTATGGCACTCTTTGCAAAATTTTATTTCATTTCGCATTTTAAAAATCGTATCGCTGAAAAATTTTACTTCTTCATTAGGTTGTTTCAGTAAATGCAAAACCAATCGCAAAGCTGTTTTTTTGCCAATGCCAGGCAATGAGGCAAATTGCATTACTGCATTTTCAATAAGCTTTGATGGAAAATTCATGGCTGCAAATTAGCTATTTTCAAACGATTCATTTTATGCTAATTCAAGAAATATTTTACTGAAAATCTATACCCTAATTCAAAGCCTGATGTATATGTATAGTTACTTCCTTGTTTGTTGGCACTATAGTTTAAATTGCCTCTGATGCTGGCATTCAAGGCAAATCGGTTACTAATTAAATAAGCCAATCCTTCTTCAATAAATGGTTTTATGTATGCTTCAATATCTTTTGAATGTGTGTTGTTGCTTTTGTTTGAATAGTGATTCCAACGAATGGTATGATTTAAACCAAGGGTTGTAAATATGGCTTTGTTAAATCGTTTGTTACCAATTGCGAAATATTTTTTTGTATAAATTTCTTCAGTGCTCCCAAAATGAAAATGATGGTTATTGTTTGATTTTATAAAATGAAAATCAGGACCAATGGTTATACCAGCTGATAAATTTTGTTTAAAAAAATATTCAACCCCTGGCAGCAATTTAATATTTGCATTGTTGTATTTGCTATTAGCATATTCCATCCCGAAACCAGGTGTTAGTGAAATGGCGCAGCGCCCTTTTTTGTAATATTCCTGATTAGGCCTTGGCAACGGCAATGGCTTGATGGCAAACAGTTGCTGCCCAATTAAACAAAAAAGTAGTAAAATAAAATACTTCATAAATAATATTTAATAGAAACGAATCTTGCTGTAAAATATTTTACCATTTTGTTTCAGATAATTCGGCAATAATTTTTGCTTCGTTTTCTTTCACCGCTCCTACACTTAATCTACTCAATCTAATTAATTCCATTTCTTTCAATCGTGCATCAGCCTTTACTTGTACAAGCGTTACCGATTTTTTTAATTTTTTAAAAGGTGCTACATCCACACAAACCCAAGCTGTTTCTTCGGTTGTTGGGTCTTGATAAAATTCTTTTACCACTTTAGCAATACCCACTATTTCAAGCCCTTCGTTGCTGTGATAATAAAAACATAAATCGCCTTTTTTCATGGCTTTCATATTGTTTCGGGCGGCATAATTTCTTACGCCCGTCCAATTCGTTTTTTTATCTTTTACAAAAGTTTCCCAACTATAAGTTGAAGGTTCAGATTTTATTAACCAATAATTCATAATGATAAATATTAAATATTTTTTAACGCTTCAGCTACTGAGTTTACAGGCGCTAAGCAGGATTTATTTTTGCAAACATAAATCTTATTTTCTTCCGAAAAATAATCTTTCAACTTTTCTATCGATGTGTTTTTATTAGAAACAAAAATCATTTTACATGGAATAAATTGTGTTTGAATTTCGGATGCAAAATTTGCTGCATCATTGCCCGTACAAATAATTTCTGTTAATCCGTTCGTATATTCATACGCCGCAATAGCCCAATTGGCAAACGATGTAGGGTGTTGATGCATTCCCGATTTGATTTCGGTTAATTGTTGTTCTGCAATTTCCATCAATTCAATATCATCAAAAATGTATGAAAGTTTAATAAAACAGCGACATATAACTGAATTTGCTGAAGGTTGTGCTCCATCATATACTTCTGTTGTTCGAGCAACTACATCTACTTGTTCTTTTGATGTGAAATAGAAAAAAGGTGAATTTTCGTTGTTAAAATTTTCAATAATAAATGTTGCAATTTGATAAGCCTTTTTTAAATAATTTTCATCGAAATTTATGGCATATACATCTAAATATGCTTGCATTAAATAAGCATAATCATCTAAATATGCTGTATGTGCAGCGTTCTGTTTGGTGCATTGATGATAAAATTTCGGAAATGAAATACACAACTTTTCTTCTATGAATTTTATTCCATTCAAGGCTAATTGTTTTGTTTCTGAATCTTTAAAAACAACAACAGCTTTAGCCAAAGCACCTATCAGCAAAGCATTCCATGACAATAATTGTTTGTCATCAAGTTGTGGTTTTATTTTATTCTGACGCACCGCTTTCAATTTTTTCATAACTGAATCCCACAACAATTTATCGTTCGCCGAATGTGTGGCATGTAAAATATTAAATCCATGTTCCCAATTTCCTTCTGGCAAAACAGAGCAATGATTTTTTATTAACTCAAATTCCGATTCATTCAAATTAGATTTTAAATCTTCTTCTTCCCAACAATAATATTTCCCTTCAACCCCTTCCGAATCAGCATCTAAAGCCGAATAAAAACCGCCATTTCCATCTAACATTTCTTCTTTAATGTATTGAATCGTTTGTTCGGCAGTTGCTTGCAAAGATGAATTTTGGGTAATTGAATAGGTTTGAGAAAGGCTATTCAAAAACAAAGCATTATCGTATAACATTTTTTCAAAATGCGGCGCAAACCACTCTGCATCTGTGCTGTAACGGGCTATTCCGCCACCCACTACATCATAAATTCCACCATTACTCATTCGTTTCAACGTATATTCAACATGTTGTAATGCCACTTCACTTTTAGTGAAATAATTATGCGTAAGTAACCATTCCATATTCATGGTTCCTAAAAACTTAGGAGCTCGTTCAAACCCTCCATTTTGTTTATCCATTCGTAGTTCCATTTGGATAAACATTTTTTCAAAATCTTCTGAAGAAAAAAGCGAATCACTTTTAATCAGATTTTCAGATTTTTTAAAGGCGATATTCTTACTAACAATTTCTAATAATTGATTGGCTTGTTGCTCCACTTCATCTCTTTTATTTTTGAAAGCATCAGCCATATACATCAACACATCATTCCATGAAGGACGATTATGCAAAGGCTTGGGCGGAAAATAGGTGCCACCATAAAAGGGTTTTAAATCAGGTGTTAAAAAAACATTCAATGGCCAACCGCCGCTACCAGTCAATGTTTGAATGGCATTCATGTAAATATGGTCAAGGTCAGGGCGTTCTTCTCTATCTACTTTTATGTTGATGAAATATTCATTCATCACTGCCGCTGTTTGTTCGTTTTCAAAACTTTCACGTTCCATTACATGGCACCAATGACAACTGCTGTAACCGATACTTAAAAGTATAGGTTTGTTTTCTTGCTTAGCTTTTTGCAAAGCTTCATCGCCCCAAGCAAACCAGTTTACAGGGTTGTGTGCATGTTGTAATAAATACGGGCTGGTGCTGTGAATGAGTGAGTTGGTGTGTTGCATAATGAAGTAAAAGTAAATTTTATTTCTGTGTAGTTTTATAGTAATTTTGAGGCATGATACACATTGCAATAGACAACAAAAGCACCGAAGCCAAGGCTTTAGTGAATTACTTGAAAATTAT
>JBEANU010000163.1:0-16740 GCA_041165265.1 Bacteroidota bacterium
AAGGTAAAATTATTGTAATTGATATTTGGGCTACATGGTGCGGCAACTGCATGAATGAACTAAATTCTTTAAATGCTGTTGTAGAAAAATATAAAATGGATAGCAATGTTGTTTTTATTGCTATTACAGATGAGCCAAATGAAAAAGTAAATCAGTTTTTACAGCATCGTGATTTCAATTTTCAGCATATTGCGAATGCGCCAACATTGAAAAATTTACTGCATAAAAGTTTGATTCAAGAAATTCCTAAAACCATGGTAATTAATAAAAATAGAGAAATAGTTTTAGATTTGATTGGTGAAAAGCCCAACATCGAAGATATATTATCCTCTGTAATTGATAAAGAATTAAAGAAACCACAGCATTAAATTGAAAAGCAAAAAAAATAAATCTACCTCCTATAATTGGGTTATCAAAAAATCTATTGCCGACATCAATCAGCAGCATTGGCAAAGCATTGAGGCAGGATTAAATATTTATTTAACATCTGAATATTTAAGTGCTATTGAAATTTCATTACAAAACGAATTAGATTTTAGATACTGTCTTATTTATAAAAATGATATTCCAGTTGCTATTTCAGTAATTGTGCTTGTGCCATTTTATATTAAGCCGCAAGTTGAATCTGCCCTGCACAAGCATTTAATTAAATTGGTAAAAAGCCATCTTAAAATTCTGAAAGGAACATCTATTGCTACCTGCGGTTCGCCATTTGCTTGTGGGCAAAATGGATTTATGTTTTCTGAAAAAATTAGTTCTGCTGAAGCATTTAATATTTTGGCTGAAACATTTAACGAGATAAACCAACATGAGCCTTTTGAACAAAAACCTGATTTATTTTTAGTAAAAGAATGTTGGCCTAATAGCCTTCAAAATAGTAATCAGCTTGCTGATTTTGGTTTCAGAGATTTTATGATTGATAACAATATGGTTGTTAAAATCAGCGATGAATGGAAAAATTTTGATGATTACCTGAATTGTATGATTACAAAATTCAGAACCAAAGCAAAAAGTGCTTATAAAAAATCAACGGCCTTAATGGTTAAGGATTTAAACTTGGATGATATTAAAAATCATGCTGAAAAATTAATTGAACTTTATGCTCAGGTGGTTAATAAATCTGAATTTAGTTTTGGAATTTTGAATCATCAAAGCTTTAATCTTTTGAAAAAAAATCTTGGAAAAGCATTTATAGTAAAAGGATATTTTTTGGAAAATGAATTGGTAGGTTTTAGTACTGCATTTGTATTTAATAAAATAATGGATGCCAATTATGTGGGCATTGATTATTCAAAAAACCAGGCTTATTCCATTTATCCACGAATGTTGTACGATTTTGTAGATGAAGCCATACAAGCAGGTTGTAGCGAATTGCGATTAGGCAGAACAGCCGAAGAAATTAAAAGTACAATTGGGGCAATGCCTGTGAATATGACTTTGTATTTAAACCATAGCAATATTTTAAAAAATGCATTGTTGAAACCAATTCTTTGTCAAATAAAACCAACAGAATATCCTCACCGTTTTCCATTTAAAAAAACATTTGAAAGTAAATAATCATGGATTCATTAACTCATATCGTATTTGGTGCTGCCGTTGGCGAAGCATTAATGGGTAAAAAAATTGGAAACAAAGCCATGGCTTTAGGCGCATTGGCTGCCACCATTCCTGATTTTGATGTAGTTACAGCTTTTTTTGTTGACCCATTACAAGCCAATGAATTACACAGAGGTATTACGCATAGCCTTATTTTTATTGTATTGCTTGCGCCATCACTGGGTTGGCTGTTTTCAAAATGGTTTAAAAAAGATGAAGTAAGTTGGAAGCAATGGAGCTTATTTATGTTCATTGGGTTAATAACTCATCCATTAATTGATTTGCAAACCGCTTATGGTACACAGTTGCTATGGCCAATGCCTAATAAGTTTACACTCAATAATATTTTTGTTGCCGACCCATTCTATACATTGCCAATGCTCATTTTATTCATTGTTGCATTGTGTTTTAAACGCAGCAATCCCAAAAGATTATTATTTACAAAAACCGCTTTAATTGTAGCCACCACTTACATTGCACTTACTTTTTGTTTTAAATATATTGCACATCAACATTTTAAAACTGAATTGGAAAAACAACATATTGCTTACGAAAGATTAGAAGCCAAGCCAACTGCATTAAATGCCATACTTTGGTGTGCTTATGTAGAAACCGATAGCAGTTATTTAATGGGCTATTATTCATTGTTAGATAAAAATATGAATTGCCATTTTGATGTGTTTCAAAAAAAATATAATTTGTTAGGCAAGATGAATACAGAAGATAAAGTAAAACGATTAAATTATCTAACCCGTAATTGGTATAATATTGAAGCGAAAAATGACACCCTAGTTTATTACGATTTACGATTCGGGCAGAAAGAAATGAACGACGACCCAACAGGTTTTGTAGCCAATTATCATTTGTATTACAAAGACAAGGAGTTAATTGTTGGCCCTGGTAGCAAAGATTTTAAAAACTTTAAATCAGCATTTAAAAAATTGGTGGAAAGAGTTCTAGGTGTTTAAAGAAATCACCTACAAACAAAAAGCCCTTCTGCAAAAGCAAAAGGGCTTTTTGTTGTAATGAAATTTTGATTATCCCCATTGGCAAATCACACCACCCATTAAGGCAATTGTAATTGTCCAATAGCCAACATTAATAGCAATGTATTTAAAGCCTTTGCGTTCAAACATGGCATTGGTTGCTAATATTGGTAAGGCAACAAAAAAACCACTTAATGTGCCATGAAATGCACCATGTTTAAACGTACGAAAGTTATGACCATACTTAGCCATAAAATCGGTGTACATAGCAAACACATCACCTGTTTTTTCTTTAAAGCCCGGTTCGTTTAAAAGAATAGAAGCCATGTGTGATTGATGAACTACCATCATATTAATAGCTGTAGCCAACATAAAACTGAATAAATAACTAAGTCCCAAAACTAAAGGCATGTTTGCTCCTTTCATTTTTTCTTCTGTTAATCCAGCTTCGTTCATCCACATAGTGCCCAACACTTTGGGGTTATAATAAATAAAACCCATCACCATAGGAATCAATGCCGCTAAGGCAAGTACTAAGTAGTTTAGTTGCATAATATTTTATTTTAATTGTTTAATAGCGTAAATGTAATTATTTATTTTAAAAAATCAAACAACATCTTTATGCCAAAGCCTATTAAAACTACGCCAATTAATTTGTAAATTTTGTTGAGTTTGGCAATATCAAGCCAACGGTTTATCCAATTAGCCACAAATACTTTGGCTACATCTGTTGCAAAAATTCCTATTAAAACACCTGCTAAATAAATGAAGGAATGTTGATCCGTTTTTGATTCAGCATATTTAATAATACCCAACCAAACGAGCCATACAAAAGGGTTTATAAAGTTGATTAAAAAACCTTTGCTAAAATAATGTAGTATAAATTTTCCGTTTTTTTCATCTGATATAGGAAGTTGTACATTTTTTTTAAACAAATATTTCAAGCCCAAACCAATAAGCACAATGCCGCTGCCTATACCTAAATATTTTAAATTTTGTGGTGATGATAAAAGTGGAGCTAAACCAATTGATACCAAACTTACACAAATTAAATCGCTGATAATAATGCCAAATGCTACCGCCAATCCTGCTTTCCAACCACCACTAAGTGATGAGGTAAGCAATAAGAAAAATACAGGGCCAACAAATATGACCATGCTCATTCCAATCAGTAAGCCGTTAAAAAAATGCATTTAAAAAATTATTGTAGAAACTTTTAGAGACTGTTTAAAAATACAAATATGAAACCATATAGGCACAATAGATAGTTGTATTTCTATATTCTAAAACAAAGTTTTTCTATGTTAAACTTTTGTATAGAAACAAGATGTTTTTTGTTGCAACTAAAGTCAATAGATATTCATAGTTGCTTTGCCAATCACAGAGAGTAAATTCTAAAAAATCAATCTTAAATTTCTATGTTTCTATGTGGTTAATTTTTTATTCAACGCCATATTTCTTTTTATACTTTTCGTTTAATTGTTTTTGAATATTATCCATCGAAATTTCTCTGCCCTGAATTAATGCTTTTTCAATTTTATTAGATTTCATGTCCAATACATCACCATCACAAATTAATAAGGTAGCATCTTTGCCTTCTTCTAAGCTACCGCAAGTTTTATCAATGCCTAATATTTTTGCTGTATTTAATGTTACAGTGCTTATGGCTTGTTCTTTTGTTAAGCCATAAGCTGCCGCTGTGCCTGCCTGAAATGCTAAATTGCGTTGGTTGCCGCTCCAATCTTTATGACTCAAGCAAAATAAAATACCAGCCTTTTGTAATTGATTTGGTGTTTTGTAAGGTTGCTGTACATCATCATCATTTCTTGTTGGCAATGCATGTGTTGATGATAAAATAACAGGAATATTGCTTTGCTTAATTTGGTCTAAAACCATATAACATTCTTCAGCATCAACCAATACAGCATTCAAATTAAATTCTTTTATAAATGCTATAGCTGCTAAAATTTCTTTTGCTGTGTGTACATGTATATAGGCTTTTCTGCTGCCATTTAATACAGGCAACATAGCTTCTAATTTCAAATTAGTTTCATCTTTGTTGCCTTGTACATAAGCCTTTGTATCGTTCAACAATTTTCTCAATTCATTCATTTGTTCTTTCCATCCTGCATTTGGGTCGTCGGCTTTTTCTGCTCCCTTATAAATTGTCATGGATGGAAAACGAATATGCATTCCTTCATCTATTTTATAAACGGCATCTTCCCAATTCCAAGCATCTAATTGCACCACACTACTTTGCCCACTCACCATGCCGCCTTGTGGTACAGTTTGAGCCATAAGTACTCCATTTGCTTTTAGTGTTGGAATAATTTTAGAATCGGTATTGTAGGCAATAATACTTCGTACCGAAGGATTTAATGTGCCTACTTCCATTACATCGTTGGTTGAACGAACTAGCTCAATTTCCGATAATCCTGTGTTGGTGTTTGGCGCTATCAATCCGGGATAAATATGTTTGCCCGAAGCCGAAATCATTTTGTCGGCTTTCATCAATCGAACATTGGTCATGTTGCCTATGCTCACAATTTTATTGCCCTCTATTCTGATAAATCCGTTTTCAATTACATTGCCATTGCCTACATGAATTGTGCCGCCAGTAATTAATATACTGCCTTTGTTAGCAGGCGTAGGCGTAGGGTTTTGAGCCATTAAGTAAAAACAAAAAATAAAACTTAGTAGGGTTAGAAATAATTTTTTCATGCAGATATAATGAATTAAAAATAAAGGTAGTCATTTTTGCATTTTGAAATTTAAGAATAGTTTACCAAGTTAGCTAAGTTGTAAAAATTAATACAAAACCACATAGGAATATAGTTAGGATAGAATACATAAATCATTGTATGCTATGTGTAAAATTTATTTTCTATGAAATTCTAATTTTAAAATAAGAGTTTAAAAGTAGAACATAGTTTTCGCAAGCGAAAAAAAAACTATCTATCTATGTGGTAAAATGTTTTTTATTTTAGAATAAAGTTAACCAGACAAAAAACAGAGTGAGATGTTAAATCACAAAAATAAAATTAATCAACTACCGAATATGAACCAGATATTACAAGTAAACCGAGTTGATATTTTCGAAAGAAAAATAGTTCCTTCTGAAATCGAAATAGAAAACGGAAAAATAAAATCCATCAAAACAATAGTTGAAGATTTGAGCTTGCCTTATGCATTGCCAGGTTTTATAGATGCTCATGTACATATTGAAAGTTCGATGTTGTTGCCCAGCGAATTTGCAAAACTGGCTGTTGTACATGGTACTGTAGCCACCGTTAGCGACCCACATGAAATTGCCAATGTATGCGGCATTGAAGGTGTAAAATATATGATTGAAAACGGAAAAAAAGTACCATTTTATTTTTGCTTTGGTGCACCAAGTTGTGTGCCTGCTACCATTTTTGAAACAGCAGGCGCATCTATCAACTCATCTGAAATTGACTTGCTGTTGCAACAAAATGATATTTATTATTTAACCGAAATGATGAACTTTCCGGGTGTACTATTTAATGATGAAGAAGTGATGAAAAAAATTGCATCAGCAAAAAAATATAATAAACCTGTTGATGGTCATGCACCAGGTTTACGAGGCAATGATGCCATAAAATATTTTGAAGCAGGCATTACCACCGACCACGAATGTTTTACTTATGATGAAGGAAAAGAAAAAGCAGAATTGAGTGTAAAAATTTTAATTAGAGAAGGCAGCGCCGCTAAAAATTTTGAAGCATTGATTCCATTGATGAAAGATTTTCCGAATCAAATTATGTTTTGTAGTGATGATAAACATCCTGATAGTTTGGTGGCAGGGCATATTAATCAATTAGTAAAACGAGCCACTGATAAAGGCTTCAACTTGTTTGATGTTTTATTTGCAGCTTGTGTTTCGCCAGCGTTGCATTATAAAATTCCTGTAGGATTGCTTCGTGAAAATGATTCGGCAGATTTTATTTTAGTAAATGATTTAAAAAATTTTGATGTGCAAAAAACATTTATCAAAGGAAATGTAGTTGCTGAAAATGGTGTATCGAAAATTGAAAGTGTACAAGAAAATCCTATCAATCAATTTCATTCTTATACCATTTCAATAGAAGATATTAAAGTTCAATCAATAAATAATGAATCAAAAATAAAAGTAATAAAAGCTGAAAATGGACAATTAGTAACAGAACAAATTACTGCTGCGGCACTTATTTTAAACAATGAAATTATTAGCAATACTGAGCAGGATATTTTAAAACTTGTGTGTGTAAATAGATATTCAAAAGCAAAACCTGCGGTTGCATTCATTAAAAATTTTGGTTTGAAACAAGGAGCAATTGCAAGTTCAGTAGCTCATGATAGCCACAACATTATTGCAGTTGGTGCTAATGATGAAGCGATTGTAAAAGCCATCAACTTACTCATGAAAAATAATGGTGGCGTTTGTGCTGTGCATAATTCAGAAGAAAAAATTCTTTCCTTACCCATTGCAGGATTAATGAGTGTTGAAAACGGATATGATGTTGCTAAAAAATATAGTGACATTGATGCTTTTGCAAAATCGTTAGGAAGTACGCTAGATGCACCATTCATGACTTTATCTTTTATGGCACTATTGGTAATTCCAAAATTAAAATTAAGCGATATGGGTTTATTTGATGGGGAGCAATTTAAGTTTGTGGAGTTAGTTTTATAACATTCAGAACAAGTTCGCCACCCACAATTCAACATTGCAAACTTACGCTTGCAAGGGTTACAGCATGCCTATAATCAAAGTAAACAACATAACATTTCAATAATATTTTTTTACATTTGAAGGGGATGATAATACACCCTCTTTTTTAAATTATATCATCATGAAAAAATTACTACTTTTTTTACCTTTTCTTTTATCATTTAATATTGATGTTAAACATCAATCATTAACACTATATGAGTTTAAAAAAAAATATATTGAAACACTTTCAAGCTATACCAATGCTGAATTTGAATTGAAAAGAAGAACCAGTAGGATAATAGAAAACGATAGCCTTGTTGATATTTTTGCAACTGTAGCAAAAGTTAATTTTGCATATAATTACCCCGACACTTTGACACCATTTATGTACAAAGTTAATGCAAGTGGTCAATTATACAGGTGTTCAAACGGGTTAGAAGCTTTATCTTTTGATACACTATCCCGAGAATGCCATCTTAGCAAAATAAAACCCAACCCATATATTAATTGGAAAGAAGCTAACTATAATCAAAATATTTTTTTGCCAAAGTTTATCACAGAAGCAAAAAATTTTATGAATCGCCTTACAGATAGTAAAAAATGGGATAAAATTATTTTTACTCCTGATACATTTTTTAACCATCAACCTTGTTACAGAATTTATGTTAAAGTAATAGATACCGACTTTGTAAGCAATGAAATTTATGGACCTTTCATTGAAGAACTTTTTATTAATCAAGAAAATTTTTTACCAGTTTATTACATGAAATATACTGAAGTAATGGGGCAGAGAACCGTTATAAAAATGGCTATAGCAAATCTAAAAAAATCAAATTTTACAATTTCTGATTTTGGTTGTGATATAGATGTTTCAAAGTTAAATACAGGCTGGAAAGTTATTGATGATGTGGCTCATGCAGAAACTATCTCAAAAAAGGAAGCAGCAACAAAAGGGTCTAAAATTGGCAAAAAAGTACCTGATTGGGCAGCCTATACTTTAAACGATTCTTTAATAACCAACAAAACTTTTTCAAACCAATTTTACTTACTTGATTTTTCATACATCAATTGTTTTTTTTGTATTAAATGCATATCGGGTTTAAATCATGTTAGCGAAAAATATAAAAACCTGAATGTGTTTTGGTTAGATGGGCATGATAAATCAACCATTGTCATTAAAAATTTCATTAAAAAAAGTAAAATTAAATTTAATGTTTATTATCGTTGCTTAAATGCAGAGGAGGATTTTGGGGTTTATAGTAATCCTCATTTATTCCTTATTAACCCAGATGGAATTATTGTAGAAGAATTTTCAGGGTATAATGAAAATTTTGAATCAGAGTTAGAAAGTATTATTTCAAAATATATCAAGGAATAAAAAAATGAGAAATTTTTTTTTGGTGCTGAATCAATCTTTTTATTCTCCCGAAAAAAAAGTAAGTACTTTCAGGGTAGTAAATAACCTCACCTTAAAAATTTATAAAGCCCTTTCAATAGGCTTTAATACACAAGTAAGCTACTCCAATACTTACAATGAAAAGAAAACAAAATATTTTTCAAGATTGAATTACGGTTACCGTATTCAGTTTGGGGTTCAATTATAGGTACCTATTTTTTGTAACATTCATTACCAAAAAATAATACCATACAATTTTATCTTTGTAGCATGAATTATTTTTTATCAACGTTTTTATGTCGCTGCCCACGTTGCCGCAGTGAAAATTTATTTAATGATAGTAATCCTTATCATTTAAGAAAAAAAGTTTTGGATATGAAATCAGAGTGCTCTACTTGTGGGCAAATCACTGAGCTTGAAACAGGCTTTTGGTGGGGCACAGGTTATATAAGCTATGGTTTGGCCGTGATTATTTCAGCTTTGAATGTAGTTTGGTTTTCGCCATTATTTGGGTGGGAAACTATTTATAGTGTATGGGGTTTTTTGGTTGCAAATGCTTTGGTATTATTATTATGTATGCCTTGGTTAGTAAGGTTTTCAAGGGTTTTTTATTTGAGTTTTTTTGTTCCATACGATTCAAAGTATGCAACAAAAAAATTGTAGTAAAAGCAATTTGCTGATGGCATTAAAAATCAAAATTCAAATAATTCCATTTTTTCTTTTCGTAACAGATACAATCTGTTTTGTTCAATTCTGGCTTGTTTTATATCGCTGCTATCAGGCAATGAAAAATCAATTTCATCAAATGATTTCAAACTAAAAACTTTTAATTGATGTTTTTTAATGTACAATAATTGATCGTTGATGATTTGAAAATTTCGAGTTCCTTTAATGAAAAATTGTTTGTGATAATCACCGTATGAATCAAACATTAAAATGCCTTGAATTTGGTCAGCCATATAAATATCGGTTTCAGTACAAAGCATATAATTGGGTGAAATTGATTTGCCGGTTAGCTGCATTAAATCTTCAGTAGCCCTCATTAAATTGCCATTGAAATCATATAATTTTAATTTATTGTCTTTGGCATCAAACACCCAAATTTTGTTATCACGGGTTAAGCAAGCTACTTTAATTTGCTGATAACCTAATGCTCTAAAATCAATGGTATAAAGCAGTGTGAGTTGTTTATCTAAAATTAAAACTTTAGCTTGATTAGGATATAGCACAAATATTTGTAGCGGATTACTGGCTTCAATTAATCCTGGCCTGCCGTATTTTACTTCACTAAATTCTTTTTGTTTTAATCCTAAATTATTGTATTGAATAATGCTATTGCCTTCAATCAAATAAAAATTTTGTAAATTATCGGTTGTAAAATGGGTTGATTTGGTATCAATGGAAGTAAGTTTTTTATAATTTATTCCATCGCCTTTTAACGATACAAAGCAAATAAAAAGCAATAAAAATATTTTTGAAAATGGGGATGAATACAATGTGTTTTTTGGCTTTAGCATCAGCAAATATAAAATATAAATTTTTGAAATGGATAGGGATTAAAATTATCATTATCCATTTCAATAAAGGTATTGGTAAAATAAAAGTGAGCCGTTTAAATAATTACATTTGTATAACCGTTTTGTAATTTATATTGTATTGCATCGCTATTATTATTCATTTGAAATTATTTGCACATCTATATTATATTTTATTTTTTGTTTTGATATGTTTTCAAATCAAGGCACAGCCACCAGCCCGTTATACTGTAAGAATAGTAGGCAATGATTCAGCAAAAATTTGCAAACAATTCCCTTTTCCTGCATCCAATTTCAATGAATTGATATATAAAAAACAAATCAATGAATGGTTATTTAAAGTGCAATCTCAAGGATATTTATCGGCAAATATCGATTCAATAATAAACCACCAAACTGATTCAAAAATTATAATTTGGTTAGGTGTGCAATATCATTGGTTAAATTTAAAATGGAATACGCAAGATGCCGAATGGGCGGCTCAAACAGGCATTGATATTAATAATTTTTCGGGTAAAAATATGCAGTTTAAAAAGTGGTTTGCAGTGGCAGAACAAATTTTGAATGATGCTGAAAATAATGGTTTTCCGTTTGCCGAAATTAAATTGGATAGTGTTGTTATTCAGCATGATTCAATAGCGGCAAAAATTAAATTAGATAAGCATCTGAAAGTAATTATTGATAGTATTCATTGCTCCAACAGAAGTGTTGTGAACCAAAAATATTTGTATAAATATTTAGGGCTGAAACCAAATTTATTATACAACGAAGCCAGCGTAAAAAAAATAAATGGATTGCTAAATGGGTTATCATTTTTAAAACAAGTACAACCTTATTCTGTAACTTTTATTGGCGAACATGCTACCGTTAATTTGAATTTGCAAAACCAAAAATCAAGCAGATTTAATTTTTTAATTGGTTTGTTACCTAATAATGCAAATCCTCAAACATCAGGCACAGCCAATAATTCAAAGTTTTTATTAAGTGGCGAAGGTGATTTGCATCTTGAAAATATTCAAAGCACAGCTAATGTTTTGGATATGATGTTTAGATTGTATCCGCAGCAAACTCAAAATTTAATTGCTAAATACAATCATCCATTTTTGTTGGGGTTGCCATTTGGAACTGATGCTCGATTTGAAATTTATAAACATGATTCAACCTATATTGATGTGGATTTTACAATGGGTATTCAGCACATTTTATTGGGCCGAAATTATTTAAAGTTATTTTATACAACCCACCAATCTTCACTAACTTATGTTGATACATTCACCATAAAATTAACTCGTACTTTACCATCTATTTTAGATTATAAATCAAATGTAATAGGTGTTGAATGGTATAAAGAAAAATTGAATTATCGATTTAATCCATCCCAAGGTTTTGTATTAAAGATTAATATTGGCGCAGGGTACAAGCAATTTATTGCGAACAATCAAATTGAAAATTTAACGGATGCTACTTTTTCATTTTCAAGATTATATGATTCCATCAAGCACCCAATATTTCATACCTCATTTGATTTTTTAATCGCTGCTTATTTTCCTATTTATAAGGCACATATTTTAAAATTACAATGTAGTGGAATAGGCACACCTGATAAAAAAATATTTAATAATGAAGTACAACGAATTGGCGGAAACCGCAATCTACGTGGGTTTGATGAACAATCAATAGCAACCACATTACATAGTATACTTACGGTTGAGTATAGATACTTGTTAGATAAAAATTCATATGCCTATTCATTTTATGATGTGGCATACACTGAAATAAAAACCACATCAGTAAGGCAATTTGATAAACCATTTGGTTTTGGAGTGGGGTTAGCTTTTGAAACCAAAGCAGGTATTTTTCAAATGAGTTATGCGCTGGGCAGCAAATTGAACAATCCTATTTTAATTAGAAATGGCAAAATACATTTTGGATATTTAGTAAGTTTTTAAACATGAAAAAAGTATTAATTTTTACACCTATCATTAATTCAAGAGTACAATACACTTTTGAAATTTTGCTGCAAAGTATTCTTGGGCTTGAGTTTGAGCTAACCACAAATATTGAATTGTTTTTACATTCAGAAATGGTAAAATTTTCATACGCCTCTAAACCTTTATCTTCTGAGCTTTTTTTTGAAGCGCATTTTTTATTATTTCAAGAAGAAATTAATAATGATTTTTTTCAGAATAAAATTGTAGCTCAGGCATTTGAAATTAACAATAACTCTAATTTACCAATTGATATTTTTGCCGCTTCATTTTATTTATTAACCCGATATGAAGAGTATGGCACTGAAAATTTTGATTATACCAACAGTATTTTGCATCGCTCAAAATTATTGCAATCACCTATCATTAATGAATGGGTAATTGAACTAAAAAATATTTTGCATCAAAAATTCCCCTTACTACAATTCAAAAAAAGCAAATATCAAATTACTGCAACTATTGATGTAGATAGGGCTTATGCGTTTAAAGCACGTAATTTAATGACAACGATGGGTGCTTTTGCAAAGGATTTTTTAAAAGGTAATTGGAGTGAATTGATGTACAGATGGAACGTTTTGCAAAACAAAAAAAATGACCCATTTAATGTTTTTTTATATTTAGATAATTTGCACTTACCCTTAAATATGAAATCAATTTATTTTTTTCATTGCGGCAATTATGCAGGGGTTGATAAAAATATGAATTTACATCACCCATTATTTTTTGAAGTAATTAATCAAGTAGCGAAGCAAAATTTTATTGGTATTCATCCTTCAGTTTTATCAAACAAAAAAAATGAATTGATAAAAAGTGAAATAGCCACATTACAAAATATTCTACCTAATCATACAATTGAAAATAGTCGTCAGCATTTTATTAAACTTTCATTCCCTAACACCTACCAACAATTAATTAATCATCATATTCAACATGATTTTACTATGGGATATGCCAATGAGGCTGGTTTCAGAGCAGGTATATCAAGTACATACGCATGGTATAATTTGCAAACTGAAACTAAAACTAATTTATACATTCATCCATTTTGCTTGATGGAAGCCACCTTTCAGTATTATAAAAAAAATGATAAAATTGCATTTTTAAAAACAGCAAAACAAATAGCCGAAGCCGTAAAAAATGTACAAGCTGATTTAAATTTTGCTTGGCATAATCAATCTTTCAGTGAATTATACGAGTATAAGGGTTGGAGCAAAGTGTATCCTGAATTTTTAGCTGCTATCATTTAATGTATATTAAAAAAAATTGAAGATATTTGCTTTTTGATTACCCTCAACATTCAACCAAATTGGCATTTAAAATTTTAAAATATTTTTTACTTATTGCATTTTTTTTTGTGAACTTAACACGAGATATAAAAGCGTATAATAGGTATAGTTATAAAATTAAAGAAGACCCATATTTTGATTTTGGATATCATCTTGGATTGGCAAATTATGTAGGCGATTTGGTTCCTTCATTTTTTAGAGCAAACCAAGCAAAGCCATGGAACGGCATTACAGCCCGTTGGAATTATAATAATCATTGGGCTATAAAAGCAAATTTTGATTACGGCATGGTATCAGGCGATGATAAAAAATCGGGAATTGAAGCAAGGTATATTCGTAATTTAAGTTTTAGATCGGCCATTCAAGAACTAAATGTAATGGGTGAATTTAACATTTTACCATTTCATGCTTTTAAAGACAAAAAAAATATTACCATCTACATTACCGCTGGCATTGGCGCATTTCATTTTAACCCAAAAACCTTGTATAATGGTAAATGGGTGGCTTTGCAACCGCTGGGTACTGAAGGGCAAGGCATACCAGGCTATTCAAAAAAATACAAACGGTTTAGTGTATGTGTGCCATTTGGTGGTGGTTGGAAATATCGTATCAAAATAAGTAATGATAGATTTATTACTATTGGCGGTGAAATAAATTTAAGAAAAACATTTACTGATAATTTGGATGATGTGAGTGCCAATAAATATTTGCCATTGGCATTTATCAAAAAATATAATGGCGCTACTGCAGCTGATTTATCAATACGTGCTGATGAATATTATGGTCATCCGGTAGATTATAATTTTGATAGCCGCCGAGGCGATAGAAGCACCAAAGATTGGTATTTTAGTAGCTGTGTAACTATTAGTTACGTTTTCCGTAAAGTACAGGTAAAGCATTTTCGACATTAAAAAATTTATGAAAAAAGGAATATTATTTTTAGGATTGATGATATGTAATTTCATTGTTCAAGCTCAATTTTCTGAAGTTGGATTGATGGCAGGTGAGTCACATTACATAGGTGATTTAAGCCCAGGTAAAATGAAGAATTTAAAAGAAGCACATTTTAATGGGGGCTTATTTTATCGCTATACCTTTAAAGGCGGTGTGGTAGGTTTTAGGGCAGGATTTAATGTAGGAAAAATATCAGGCGATGATAGAAATTTTGCAGAAGGCACAGTACAACAAAAACGTAATTTAAATTTTGAATCAGGCATACAATCGGCAAGTGCTTTGCTTGAAATAAACATACCAGGCATTACACCTTGCAAATACAAATTTTTAACCCCATATATCGTTGGCGGCATTGCAGCATTTCACTTCAACCCAATAGCAAATTATTACGGAGCAACAAAAAATTTACAATCATTAGGCACTGAAGGGCAAGGCATTGAAGGAAATAGTACTGATAAATATGCGCTAACTCAAATTGCCATACCTTATGGTGGCGGATTTAAAATTTTATGTCGTGATATTTTTATTGTGCAATTGGAATTATTGTATCATAAAACATTTACTGATTACTTAGATGATGTAAGTGGCAATTATTATAATCCCACTATTTTGAAAGGAGCCTATGGCGATGCATCGGCTTATTTATCAAATCCTACCTCAACCAAACACACATTTGAAGCAAATGGTTATAGCACTGTTCAACGAGGCGATGCCACAAATAAAGATTCGTATATTGTTACATCACTTTCGGTTACTTATTTATTCGGAATAAATTGTGGTAGAAGTTACCGGGGAATTGATTTTGGCTCAAAACGAGTAGGTAAGTGTAATGAGTTTTAACCATGCAAACCCGTCAATTATTTTTACAACACGTAGCCCAAACAAGTGAAACACCTTTGCAGCTTGAGGTTGAAAGCGCCACCGGTATTTATATTACTGATACTAATAAAAAAGTTTATATTGATTTAATTTCAGGAATAGGTGTTTGTTCATTAGGGCATTGTCATCCTGAAGTTGTGAAAGCCATACAATATCAAGCCCAACAATATATGCACACAATGGTGTATGGTGAACATATTCAAATGCCACAAGTGGCTTTGGCAACATTGCTTGCCGATATATTACCAGAAAAATTAAATAGCGTTTATTTTACCAATTCAGGTACCGAAGCCAGTGAAGGTGCTATGAAATTAGCCAAACGATTTACTGGCAGAAGCGAATTTGTTTCGTTTAAAAATAGCTATCATGGCTCATCACAAGGCGCATTAAGTTTAATGGATAATGAATATTTTACACAAGCATTTAAGCCATTATTGCCGGATGTAAAATTTATGCAGTTTAATTGTATGGATGATATTGAGTTAATTACAAATAAAACAGCAGCCGTATTTATTGAATTAGTAAAAGCCGAATGTGGGGTGCAGATAATGACAAAAGAATTTGCAAAAGCCATCCGAAAAAAATGTAATGAAACAGGTACATTATTGGTGCTTGATGAAATACAAACAGGCTTTGGCAGAACCGGAAAATTATTTGCATTTGAACATTTTGAAATAATACCAGATATATTATTGATAGGAAAAGCATTTGGTGCAGGCATGCCATTGGGCGCATTTATTGCCGATAAAAAAATAATGGATACGCTAAGCTATAATCCTGTATTAGGCAATATCACTACGTTTGGCGGCAATCCTGTTTGTTGTGCCGCAGCTTTTGCCGGTTTAAAATATTTATTGCAAAATGAAGCGCTGATGAATGTTTGCCATCGTGAACATTTGTACAGAACCAGATTACAACATCCTTTAATAAAAGATTTTAGAAGCCTTGGATTGCTGGCGGCCATTGAATTTGAAAATTTTGAAACCATGAAAAAAGTAATGGATAGTTGCTTGGCAGCAGGTGTAATAACAGATTGGTTTTTGTTTGCCGATAATTGCCTACGCATTGCGCCTCCATTAATTATTACAGAAGAAGAAGTAAATAAAACAATTGATGTTATTTTGAATTCAATTCATCAAGCCTCCATAAAATAAATGTGGTTCACCGCTATCGAAAGTTGACAGCATAGCATTTGTAGTTCCGATTTAGCACATCTATTTAGTCGTCCCTCAAAAAGTCATTTGGCACCAAATTGCCATCAAAACAAAAATTTAGAAAATCAAGAATCGATTTTGTGCGGTGGCTTTGTGTTAGCGAAATCGAATTTTGTTAGAACCTTGTAACTCAATGTCAAAAAGCATTTCAAGAGAAATCACGATTTCGCTGCAAAAAAAATTGATTCGTAG
>JBEANU010000164.1:0-16183 GCA_041165265.1 Bacteroidota bacterium
ATTTTTTTCAATTTGTGATAATTGAATGCCCGTTTCCCAAATTCTGATACAATCATTTTTTAAAACCGACCAAGTATAGCCAGCACTAGGTTTACAGCCATGTTTATCTGCATCATTACCAACTATGGTTGGTGCAGCTGGCTTTTCTTCAGTAGCTGAAGTTTTAGTACCATTGCAAGCAACAAGTAGGCTT
The DNA here is from genome assembly GCA_041165265.1 of Bacteroidota bacterium. Classification (GTDB taxonomy): domain Bacteria; phylum Bacteroidota; class Bacteroidia; order Chitinophagales; family CAIODY01; genus CAIODY01. The sequence continues at coordinate 194 of JBEANU010000164.1, forward strand.
GCTGAAATCAAAAGGATAAAAATTTGCTTCATTTCTAAAAAATTAATGTGAAGATAAATGTTGGAGAATAATTTTCTTTGGACAATTTTTTTAATTAATCAAAACACCAAAAGAAACATCCTAATCCGATAATATAAACTATAAAGCCAATTATTACAATAGTCATAAGGGTCGCAACAAGCAAGCAACCTAATCTCGTTATATTTTCTTTATAGTAATTTTCAAATTTTCTCATTTTCAAATTTGCTTCTATCATCAACTTCGCAAATTTCAACATTATTTTCTTTTGACCGAGTTTATTTCTTCTTCCCAATTTTAAAACCAATTGGTTTGCGCTTGGTTGGTTTTTCGTTTTTGTCTTTTCGCAATTCATCAATCAACTCAAAAATGATTTTGATTTCATCATCATGTTGTTTTAACCCATAGCTATGGCTGATTACATGCTTTTCAATTTTTTGCAGTTTGATTAATAATTCATGATTGGCAAAAACAACTTCTCTTAATTTTACAAACACCTCAATTATTTTAATACTCACTTCAACAGCACTTTGGCTTTTCAGCACATTCGATAACATCAAAACACCATGCTCGGTAAACGCTATTGGTAAATACTTTGAATGCTGACCTCTCTTTAAGGTCGCAATTTGCGACTTTAAAAAACGATTACTTTATAAACCAATCGCTTAAATTTTTAGGATTTCTTCTGCCATCGAATAAATGCAAAACATGAATTTCATTACCGTTAAATTTATAAAAAATCAAGTAATACTCTTTCACAATAAATCTTGTATTCGTTTGTGGATGAACTCTTCCGGCTTCTGGCAAATCAGCTAAAATTTTAATTGCATCTCGAAATTGTGAATCGAGATAAGCTGAATATTTTTTGTTGCCAAGCCGATGAAACCAATAATCTAAAATTTGCAACCGGTCTTGCAAAGCATTTTCCGACCAAATTATTTTGTAAGCCATTTGTCAATTAATTCGTTGGCTTGTTCGTTGGTAAATGAATTTCCTTTTGCAATTTGTTCTTTCGATTGTACAATGCGATTGATTTGATATTCATTCAAAGTTGGCTCACTGACTACATTATATTGATGGTCGGCAATTTCTTTCAGTGTGTTTAAAACAACTGCATCATGAATGTTTTCAATAGATTCATGCAAATGTTGTTTGAGTTCAGCAATTGGTTGCGGCATGGCGAATTTATTTTTTCAAAATTAGAAAAATACTTTTAATCAACTTACAGATTTTCTTCAATAAGAATTTTTTTGATTACGCCAAAATACAAACATTCAATCCATTTTTCTTGCTCAGTAAAATCAGTTTTATAAAATTCAAGGTTACTAAATTCTGTTTGAAGAGCATCATAAAGATTTCGATTCACTTTTCTATTCCCTTTACATTGTGAATTCATTTTTATTATCATATTCTCTGGAAGAGGATAAAATATGTTCGTCGAATTACCGAACATATTCTCCCACCAATCAATGATTGATTCACTAAACCATTTATTGAATTCAGCATTTGTAAATTCTTTAAATGTAGATTTAAGTTCACCAACATATACTTCTTCTTCATTTTCATGTTCAATGAATTGTCGAATAGTAGGGTCAAGAATTTTGTTTTGTTCATCTAAATAAATCCAATAATGACAAGGAATACTATTCGGATTTTTATCATAATTATAGTATCCTACTTTCAACGAATTTTTAATTCCCATTCTTGTCAATAAAATTGATAAAGGCAAGCAAGTCACAAAACACATGTTGTTACGTGGTTTGCCTTGAAACACCTCTTGTGTAAAGTCTTCTGCTATTCCTTTGATTTCTTCAATCGTATATTGTTTCATGTATTTCAAATTCTCAAATTATTTTTCATCATCACATTAGCTCATCATTCCGTCAAACTTGATGTTCTGTCGAGTTTCCAAACTCGACATATTTATTTGACGATTTGAAATCGTCTATTAACAAATGCCGAATTACAAATTCGGCAGAAAAAGGCATCTGTATTTCATTAGCAAATTAGCACATTATCACATTAGCCCATTATTCCCCAATCATCAACTTCGCAAACTTCAACATTATTTTCTTTTGACCAAGTTGTTCAAAATCAATCGTAGCAAAGCTGTTATCGCCATTACCTTCTAAAATAGTGAGTTTGCCTTTGCCAAATTTTTCATGATAAACAGTTTGCCCCACTTGCAATAAATTATTGGGTGAAGCCTTGAAATCAGGGATGGGTGCAATGTTCACCACAGGTTTGTTTAACACTGATGGTTTTGAAATGGAATTTCCTTCAAAAGGTTTTTCTGTTTTTCGTTGAAAATTATTTCGGTTAGCATTATTATTTCCAAAGGCACTATCTAAAGTTTTAAATCCACTCACATTGCCAAAACCTTGTGGCATCGAGGGTTTGCGAAGCCCAACAAAGGTGCTGTAATCTTCGGGCACTTCATCAATAAAGCGGCTTGGTTCGCAATAAATCAATCTTCCAAAACGATAACGATTCAATGCATAAGTGAGAAACAAATTTGTTTTAGCTCGAGTAACCGCCACATAAAACAAACGGCGTTCTTCTTCCAACGCATTTCTATCATCGGTGCTCATGTTTGATGGAAATAATTCTTCTTCCATGCCCACCACAAAAACCGTATGAAACTCTAAACCCTTTGCTGAATGGACTGTCATGAGTTTTACTTTGTTATCATCGCCATCTTTTTCATCTGCATTCGTGAGCAATGTAATTGTTTGCAAATAGCTGCCTAAAGTTTTATCCACCACTTCACCTGTGTCTTCATTCACTTTAGTTTCGTCCGTAAATTCTTTGATAGAGTTGAGTAATGTCTGCACATTTTCATAACGGCTCACACCTTCCACCGTTTTATCTTCATACAATTCTTTCAAAATTCCGGTTTGTTTGGCAATGTGCAAAGCCAAGTCTGATGCGTTTTGTGTGGCAAGCATAGCGTTGAAACTTTTTATCATCCACAAAAAATCTTCCACAGGTTTGCCAGCCTTTATGCCATACAACGGCGCATTTTCTAACACTTCCCACAAACTTTTTCCTGCCTCATTCATGGCTACTGTGGCTCGTTCCAAAGTAGTTTTACCAATGCCACGGGTTGGATAATTAATGATGCGACGCAATGCTTCTTCATCATTATAATTAACTGTGAGGCGCAAATAACCCAACAAATCTTTCACTTCCTTTCGTTGATAAAAACTAATGCCACCGTACACTCTGTATGGAATATCCATTCTTCTCAACGCTTCTTCAAATGCACGACTCTGGCTGTTGGTGCGATATAAAATAGCGAACTCTTTATTGTGCAACTGATGTCGCATCCGCATTTCGAAAATATTATCAGCCACATATTTTCCTTCATCATTATCGGTAGCAACTTGCACTACTTTTATTTTATCGCCTTCTCCGTTGGATGTAAAAGTTTCTTTCTTTAATTGATTTTTATTCTGCCTAATCACTTCATTGGCAGCCTTCACAATGTTTTGTGTGCTTCTGTAATTTTCTTCAAGTTTGTAAATATTTAAATCAGGATAATCTTTTTCAAAATTTAAAATGTTGGCAATTGTAGCACCACGAAAAGCATAAATACTTTGTGCATCATCACCCACCACACAAATATTTTCATTCACTGCCGATAGTTTTTTCACGATAGAATATTGTGCATAGTTGGTATCCTGAAACTCATCCACCATCACATACTTAAACTTCTGCTGATACTTGTAACACACTTCAGGAAAGCGTTCTAACAATTCGTGCATCTTCATCAGCAAATCATCAAAATCCATAGCACCACTTTGAAAACATCGTTTGGCGTACAACTCATACAGCTTGCCCATTGCAGGGCGATGCGCCATTCTATCTTCGTTCACCAAATCAACACTGCCGTTGTATTGTTGCCAAGTGATGAGCGAATTTTTTGCCGAAGAAATTCTGTTTAAAACAGTGTTGGGTTTGTAAAGTGTATCGTTTAAATTTTGTTCTTTAACAATATTTTTGATGAGCGATTTTGCATCATCAGTATCATAAATAGTGAAGTTACTAGGGTAGCCTAATTTCTCTGCTTCGATTCTTAACACACGAGCAAATATGCTGTGAAAAGTACCCATCCAAAGGTTTTTGCCTTCGTTGCCTACCAACTTCATGATACGTTCTTTCATTTCAGCCGCAGCTTTGTTGGTGAATGTGAGCGACAAAATATTGAAAGCATCTACATCATTTTGAATCATATGTACAATGCGATACGTAAGCACACGGGTTTTGCCCGAGCCTGCGCCTGCAATAATCATCACTGGTCCGTTGATACATTCCACCGCATTGCGCTGTGGTTCGTTGAGTTCATCTAAATAATTCATTAGGGCAAAAGTAAAAGACAAATGCCACGAATACACGAATGCTAAAGGAAATTTTTGCTAAAAAGTTTGGCGAACTTTAAAAGTCAAGTGTTCTTTTTAGAAACCAGTTTTTGTAGCTGATTTAAAAAGTAAACTAGAATAGTAAATTGAAATGGAAGGAACCCATAAATAATTTAACTTATCTGTATTACGAAAGTATTCACCATTACGATTGTAGTTTTTATATCCACCAATTCCAACAGCTAAATTGAAATGATTACCATTTACACCAATTTCAAATTTTGGAAAAAATGGGGTTTTAGAATCTCTATTTATACTTAATTGTTCAATCGAAATTTTACAAAAATGTGCAGCATCTTTTTTTGCTAAAAAGTATTTTACGAATCCAATTTTTTTAGTTGAATTGAAAAAAATGGTAAAATAAAAATTCCATATGATGCTTCTATCGAAAGATTTTTAACGATTTTAATTTGTGTACCTACAAAAAATGATGGAAGTACTCTGTCTAATTGTCCACCAATTTCTAAATTGATTGGTTTTAATATTTGCTTGTAAATTATTGAATCTACTTTTTTGTTTTGCGCCACACAAAAATTAGCGATGAATAAAAACAAGAAAAGAAATTTTAGTTTCATGAGTATTAATTATTCAATTAAAAACTATTGCAAATCATCAGGTAAATCTTCCACATTAATATTTTGAATATCTAAATAATCAACCCGTGGTATTGATTTTGTTTTTGATGCTCGGTTGAAGTTCCAAACCATACTGGCTTGTAGCAAAAATCCGCTTTGCACTTTGGTTTGATATAGGGGCTTATCTTTTGTTAAATCAGCATCTCTATTACTGATAGATACAATTTGATTATTATTGAAATAATTATTCAGTTCCGCCTGAACTCTGATATTATTTTTCAATAAATACCTTGCGCCTATACCAATTGTTTTACCTGATTCTCTAAATTGAATAGATGCTGTATTGGCTGTTATTGCCTCGTTTGCTGAGTATAATCTGTATGAATTACCTGCATTTTCTAATTGCCCAAAAACCATGGTACGCCTACTAAGTGGATGGTAATAGGCTAATCGTACAGGATAATATTCAATATTATTTCGGAACGGAAACGAAATTCTTACAAAATCATTTTTACTAATTTTAATTCGAGCACCCACTAATGGTACAAATTGAGTAGTGTTGTAGGCAGTGGTGGTTGCCATTCCTACAAAATATTGAAATTTTATATTTTTTAATCGGTAATATAAAAATAGAGTAGAGTACCTCAAACTAATTTCTTCATTCAAATAATATTGATCGTTGGCAAAACCAGCAGTGGCATGAAATATCAATAAATTTTCTTTAGGTTGATAATACATATACTGTAATCCTACATTAGCGCTATACAAGCTATGCACATGCTTAAATATACTATCTAATAAAAAATCGTTCCATGAGCCACTTACAAATGCATTTATTTGATGAGTGCCCTCGGGTTTTTGCCACCTTACAATTGGTAATGTTGTTGAAAATTCATATCGTGAATATTGGAATGCCGTATCAGTTGTTTTAATATTTTTTTTATGTGATGTGGTGGACAACAAATTGCGTTGAGGGTAAAAATTTAATCCTAAGTAAATACTTGGCGCAAATCTTTTATGCTTATTTGATAAACTATCTAAATCATCTGTATTCAATAGTCCTACGGGCGTTTGTGCCTTTGATGATAAAGATATCATCAATAATAAAAAAAATAAATTTAGTAATCGCATACAACAAATTAGGTTTATAAAAGTAAAAAAATTAGGCGTAAAAGTTACTGTTCCATACAGTTTTTTATTCCTAATTTTCAATCTACCATCTTCTCACACAGCCTCTATAATAATGATGTGGATGATGGGGGTGATAATAACTGGGTGCTTGATAATTGTAATAATATATTGGTGGCGGTGGTATGTAATAATACACATAATTTTGATGCCGTATATGCCTTCCACGATGGGCATCTGAAGTATTACTATATAAAGCCATAAAGGCAATAATTGCAATCAAACTGAAAAAATGTTTTTGTTTCATGATGAATGATTTAAATGGTTGACTAATTTTTTTTGTAATTGTTTAATAAGCTCATCATATTTTTTTAAACAAGTGCAGTGCCAATTATCATTCAATTTTTGATTTATAAATATAACCAACCAATGTTTGTCCAACTGCTTTTAAAGTTGATTTATCAATTATATTCATATTATCGTTAAGGGTATGCCAATGTGGTGCAAACCATTTTTGTCCATTCAAATCATGATAAATAATATCAATGGTAGGTATGTGTAAAATACCATTAATATAAGTATGGTCATCAGTAATGCCAGTTGCTGGTTGATTAATAAAATGCCCTGCAAAGCCTAATGCATTGGCGGTAGTCCATATTTCATTCATTAAACCTGGGGCATTTTGCATGGATACATTTTCAAGTGCAAATGTTGCCCCTTTAGCACCCACCATATCTAACAAAATTCCGGCGCTTGCTTGGTAGCCTACTACATGAGGATTGCGGCACCAATATTGAGTTCCGAGGCAATATGAGTTTTCATTATATTCGCCTTTAAGCAATGGCGAACCTGGTGATGGGCAACCATAATCTTCAGCATCTAACATCACTAAATCAATACCTATATCAGGTTTTTGTTGATGAAAAATTCGGGCTAATTCCATCATTACTGCCACACCACTTCCTGCATCATCAGCAGCTAAAATGGGTTGTTTCATTTTTTGTAAATCGGTTTCTTGGTCGGCAAATGGTCGGCTATCCCAATGTGCACAAATCAACAATCTGTTTCCTTTTTGCTCAGGTAAAAAGGAGGCAATAATATTTTTTATTTTCAGTTGTTTGCCATCAAATGATTGAACAGTTGTGTTTTGTAGATAAACAGTATCAGCCATTTTTTTAAAATAATTTTCTAAATAATTTCCGCAGTTTATATGCCCCGTTGTATTCGGAATTCGAACACCAAACGAAACTTGCTTGGCTACAAATTGATAACAAGAATCTTCGTTAAACTGTGGAAGCTTTGTGTAATCAGGCTTTGCAGGTTCAACAGTTGTAGGTTGATTGTTTGAAGAACAACCGATTGTGAAAATCGAAATCAGTATTCCGAAAATAATTTTGTACATTTTTATTATTTTATAATTTCAATTGAATCTTCATAAACTTCTATTAATCCATTGGTTTGTAAGGCTTCAATTATTGATGGTAAATGAGAATCAAAAATTTCAACTAGTTTTGATTTTGAGCAATTGCCTACCCTAATTAATATCAACTTATATGGTTTTTTGTGAAGCAAATAAGTGAAATAAAAATCTGAATCTTTTGATATCACAATCCTATTTTCTGCTAATGAAATTTTAGTAATTTCATGATCTGTAGTTTCATTTGCATTAGGTAAATGACGAGTATGAATGGCATCCAACGAATTATCAATCAATAATTCAGCAATAGCAAAAGGTAGATGTGCATCTATTATAAAATTCATGATGCTTTTAAATAAACACTTTTTGATTTTAAGGCTAATGTTGCATATTCCAAACAAGCCAAAATATCATTTTTTTCTAGGTCTTTAAATTCGCTTAAAATATCATCAATACTATCTCCGCCAGCCAAATATTCTAAAATAGATTCAACAGGATACCGCTTATTTCTAATGGTAGGTTTGCCATGATTAATTTCAGAATTAATCGTAATTCTTTCTAACAAATTTTCCATACTTTTTTATTCAAAATTAAAAATAAATCAGAATTAAAATTTTAATATTTCATTTTTTGCCAGCTCAAATTCATTCCATATTTCATTTACAATTTCGGCGGCTGGTTTTATTTCTTTTACTAACGATGCAATTTGTCCAATCTCTAATTCGCCTTCATGCATATCGCCTTCAAACATTCCTTTTTTTGCACGTGCTCTTCCCAAAATATGTTGCAATGTTTCGGCATCAGCACCATTCTGTTCGGCAGTGAACGCTTCATTAAAAAATTTATTTTTAATTAACCTAACTGGTGTTAATTTTTTCAATGCCAACATGGTATCGCCTTCGTTGGTTTCAATTACTTTTTTCTTAAAATCGATATGTGCCGATGATTCATTACTTGCCACAAATCTACTTCCTATTTGAACGCCATCAGCACCTAAAACCATTGCTGCCAGCATGGTTCTGCCAGTTGCAATACCACCTGCCGCAATTACCGGAATAGAAACATTTTTTACTACTGATGGTATCAAGCACATGGTGGTAGTTTCTTCTCTACCATTATGTCCGCCAGCTTCAAAGCCTTCGGCTACTATGGCATCCACACCAGCATCTTCACTTTTTTGCGCAAATTTTGAACTGCTCACCACATGAACTACCTTAATTCCATTTTGTTTTAAAATAGATGTCCATGTTTTTGGATTGCCTGCCGATGTGAACACAATAGGCACTTTTTCTTCCATAATTATTTGAATATGTTTTTCAATATCAGGATACAGCAACGGAACATTTACACCAAAAGGTTTATCGGTAGCTTTTTTACATTTTTGAATATGTTCTCTCAGCACTTCGGGATACATACTTCCGCTGCCTATCAAACCTAGCCCACCTGCATTGCTTACTGCTGAAGCCAGTTTCCAGCCACTACACCAAATCATTCCTGCCTGAATAATTGGGTATTTAATATTAAATAATTGTGTAATTCTGTTTTGCATGATGCAATGTTAATCAATCTTCATCAACCAAAAAAAATAAAAAAAAGCGAATTTCTAATCTAATAGAAATCCGCTTTAATGCTTATGGGTGGATAATGGGGCTCGAACCCACGACCCCTAGAACCACAATCTAGTGCTCTAACCAACTGAGCTATACCCACCATAATTGAGGGTGCAAAAGTAGTATTAAAGTTGTATCTAAAAAATAAATCTTAAAAAAAATAATCTTTTTTTTATAAATTGAAACATATTACTTTTTATTCCGTAAAAGTTGACATTATTGAATGGTACTTAAATAAATTTTATGCTTATTGAAACTGAAAAAATTACACTTCAAATTTCATCCCGACCAGATAATTTTAGATTGATTTATCCATTTATTGAACAAATGCGTCATAATTGGGATATTCATGATGAGTTAGCCGCCAATATTGAATTGGTGCTAGGTGAAGCCGTTAATAATTCAATTATACACGGCAATAAAGGGGATGAAAAAAAGATGGTTAATATATCTGCTGAAAATATTTCAAATAATTTGGTTTTAATTATTAGTGATGAAGGCGAAGGATTTAATTACAATAATTTACCCGACCCTACATTGCCTGAAAACATTGAAAACCCAACTGGCAGAGGCGTTTTTTTAATCAACCAATTGTCGGATACCATTATTTACTCCAACAACGGAAGCTCAATTGAAGTACAGTTCAAATTATAATTCACTCTAAAAGTTCGATGCTGTATAGTGTCGAACTTTTTTTTAATTATTCACATGGCTATATCATCTGAAACAAAATCTCAAATTTTTGAATCCCTTAAAAAATTATTACTAAATCATTGTAACCCCTTGGTGATTAGTAAAAACCAGCATGAAGTTTTTGAAGTGATAGGCAATATTGAAACAACTTACGGCTCAAAAAAAGAAATAGTGCCGGGTATGTATTTTGCATCACTTGCCATCCGAACTGATTCCGTAGTATTCTATTTTTTTCCTACCTATATGCATGAAGCATCATTTAAACCTTTAGCCCCTAACACTTGGAAATGCTTAAAAGGTAAAACGTGTTTTCATTTTAAAAAATTAGAACAAATTGATACCCAAGAAATTGATGCGCTAATGAAAATGGGTATTCAATCTTTTAAAAAACAGGGTTGGGTAAAGTAAAATCAATTACTTTTTTTTTTGAATCATTTCAGCTATTTGCTGATAAGTGGTATTTACTAAAGCTGATAAATTAGTGGCTAATGATATTGCATTTTGCTTTTTACTTTGAATACTTTCAGTAGTAGTATTTTCTAAAAAAAATTGTACTTGATTTTTTATTGAATCAGTTGGCTGAATATGCCATCCTGCATTTTGTAACATAAACCAATTATCGCTTTCTTCATCACCTAAAAATAAAATTGTACCGCCTGCACATATTGAACTTACGGCTTTTGATGGCACAGCACAGTGTGTCCATTTTTGCATTAAACAAACTAAATGTACATCAATAAAATGTAGCTGACTTCTTGGTACATTATCAACCAAAACAACACCAGGTAAATTTTTTAATTGCGCTTTTAATATATTTGCTTTAACACCATACAATGCTAATATTAATTGATGTTTTGAAGGATTAATAGCATTTGCCATTTCAACAATTAATCTTTCATCATGCGCAATTCCTACATTGCCGCAATAGCCAAAATAAATTTTTGTATCGTCAGTTCGCCAATTAGGCGCTTGATTATTGATGTGTTGTTGCGTAATTACACCACATGGCAAAACCATAGTATCAATTGGTTTTTTGTATTGATGAAGAATATATTCAGCTTGCTTATAGCCCATAGCAATCAATGCATTGGGCTCAAATAAGTAGCTTAGTTTTTTTATCCATTTATAAAAAATATTTTGATTAGATATTTTACCACCTGCATAAAATGATTCAGGAAATAAATCCATACTCCAAAAAAACCAAGGCACACTGCAAAGCTTAAATAAAATGCCACCCCAAAAAGCTAACATGGGCGGGCTTGTCATACAAATAACTATTCCTTTTTTTCTGATTAAAATAGATTTTATAACCAATGCAAATGCATCAAAAAAAGCAGCAATGAATCTTATTGCTTCATTTTCGCCTGTATAAATTGAGTTGATTTTAAAAACTTTACCAAAGGCTTCACGGCGTTCGCCACCGCCTTCGGAGGTGCGATTGATATGCACTACTTGCACATCAATATTTTTTTGTGATAAATATTTAGCTAAATCCCAAGCTGATTCACCTGTAATGCCCGGATTAGGTGGATAATGACGGTTGATGATGGTTACAACAGGTTGGCTTTGGCTACTCATTTATGATGATAAAAAACTATGCTGCTTTTAATTTATTAATCTGTTTGCCTGATAATTTTGATTCCGCATAATCCAACTTAAGTGTATATTCAGTAAGGCTTTGGCTAGGTATTTCAAACATAATATCTTTCAATAATAATTCACACATACTTCGCAAACCACGAGCGCCAATTTTATGTTCAAAGGCTTTATCTACAATAAAATCTAATACTTCGTTTTCAACTTTTAATGTAACGCCCTCTAAAGCAAATAATTTTTCGTACTGTTTCATGATAGCATTTTTGGGCTCAATTAATATGGATCGTAATGCTTTTTTATCTAACACATCTAAATGTACAACTACTGGTAATCTGCCAATCAATTCAGGTATTAAGCCAAATTTTTTTAAATCGTGCTGATTTACATATTGCAGAATATTATCTTTTTCGGTATCGCTCATTTCTTTATCTGAACCATATCCAATTGAACGTGTTGAAATACGTTTGCTAATTATTTTTTCAATGCCATCAAATGCACCACCGCATATAAATAAAATATTTTTGGTGCTCACTTTTATAAATTTTTGTTCAGGATGTTTTCTTCCTCCTTGTGGCGGAACTTGAATTTCACTTCCTTCTAATAATTTTAATAATGCTTGTTGTGTTCCTTCTTTCACATCACGTGTTAATGATGGGTTATCGCCCTTTCTGCCAATTTTATCTATTTCATCAATATATACAATGCCCCGTTCGGCTTGTTCCACATTGTAATCACACACTTGTAGTAATCGTGATAAAATGCTTTCAACATCCTCACCTACATAACCAGCCTCAGTGAATACAGTGGCATCAACAATTGTGAAAGGCAAATCCAGATATTTTGCAATTGTTTTTGCTAATAATGTTTTGCCTGTACCGGTTTGACCAATTACTACCACATTTGATTTTTCAATTTCAACTTCGGTGGTATCAATAATTTGATTGACTCTTTTGTAATGATTGTAAACTGCAACAGCTAATGTTTTTTTTGCTTCAGTTTGCCCTATTACATAGTTATCAAGGTATTTTTTAATATCCAATGGTTTGAATTTTTTAATAGCTACTTTGCTACCCAGTGGTTGTGCATTGTTTGATATTTTTGTTTCCTCTTCCACTAATTGATTTGCCCTAACTACACATTCATCACAGATAAAAATCCCCATTCCGCCAATCATCAATTTTGTTTTATCCTTAGGTTTGCCACAGAACGAACACTCCACTACTTCATTTTTCTTAGCCATTTGTTTTTATTTTTTGCAAATTTAATAAATTCATTTTATACTTAAATTATTATATAATAGGGATAGGCAACAGCTAAAAATTTGCGCTTTGCTTTAATGCCATTTTATTTTTACTGATTGCAATACTGGCGTTTAACTCAAAACCTATAATGATTACAATAGAGTTAAAATACATCCATAACATAATTACTATCACACTACCAATTGAGCCATAGAGCTTGTTGTACTGCCCAAAATGATTAACAAACCAACTAAAGCCTACTGATGTAAGGATAAATAAAACAGTGGCTAAAGTGCTACCAGCTGAAATAAATTTGAATTTTTTTTTAACTGCTGGGCCGTAATAATACAGGGATGAAAGTGCAAAAAACAAAAGTGCAATGATGATTAAATAGTGTAACACGGCTACAATATTTTTTGCCGAAAAACTTTTAATATCAAGTGCTGAAAACAACCAATTGAACAATGCTTTTTGAGCAATAATTAATGTTAAGGCAGCTATTAATAATACGGATAACATTAATGTAAGTTTTAATGCTACAAAATTGGTTTGAAAAATATTTCGCTTTTTAAATGTGTGCTCGTATGATTTATTAAATGAACTTATCATGGCTTTTACACCACTCATGGCTGAATAAATGGATAATATAAATCCCATGGAAAGCAAGCTGCTATGGGGTATTGCTACTACTTCGTTAATAGTGGTTCGTATCATTTGATAAGCGCCTTCATTATGTATTAAATCTTTTATGGTTAATAATAAATTGGTTTGAAAATGATCAACGGGTATGTAAGGTATAAGGGTAAACAGAAATATTAATCCTGGAAAAACTGAAAGAATAAAAAAGAAGGCAATACTGCTGCCACGGGTTACAATATTTTCTTGTATTATTTCTCTAAAAAAAAATCGTAATACGGTTATTAATGGCACTCCATCAAAACCAGGAATGGTAAATGTTCTTATTTTTTGAATTGTATTTTGGGCTAATAAACTCATAATTAATTGGCTTGATGATGCTGAAACAAGGTAGTATCTAATTCAGTTTGTTTTTGTGATGTATCAATTTTATGCAACACAAATCTATCTACATAAGCTTTTTGGTATTTTTTAGCATTTATTTGATGCTGCTCAAATGTTTCAGCATAGTTGTGATAACCGCTAAAATTTTCTTTGGCACAAAAAAACATAAACTTATGTTGTATAGGATTTAACACTGCATCAATTGATTTAATGGATGGCAAACAAATGGGGCCAGGTGGCAAACCCTTTACCACATAAGTATTGTAAGGCGATTCAACTTTTAAATGAACGTACAAAATACGCTTGATGGCAAAATCATTTAATGCAAATTTTACAGTTGGGTCAGCCTGTAGCAGTACATTTTTATGAAATCTATTTAAATAAATACCAGCAATTACGGGCTTTTCATCTTCCATTGCTGTTTCTTCATCAACAATTGATGCCACTATAACTGCTTCGTAAGGCGTTAAACCTTGTGCTTTTGCTTTTAATTTTCTATCGTTGTTCCAATATTTTTTATAGGCTTCAAATATTTTTTTCCAAAATTTTTCGGCTGATGTATTCCACCAAAACTCGTATGTGTTCTGTATTACATAACCATTCATATCTTTATAATGTTGGGTAGTATCTATTTTTTCGGCTACAATTAATGAATCAAAAGCCAGCTGCAATTTTACTGAATCAATCTCAAGGTGTTTTATTACAAATGATTTGAATTGAGTATTCAATCTAAATTTTCCAATTACTAATTTAACTGGTGTTTGATTGCCACTTTTCAATAAATTTATCAATTGCCAATTGCTCATATTGGGTTCAATTTTGTATTTACCTGGCTTTATATTTTCACGATAATTTAACTCTTTGGCCATCCACATAAATGTGTTTCGGCTTATTAGTAATTTATTTTTATCTAAAATGCGTAATACATCATTATAACGTGCGCCTGTGGGTATATAAATAAATTCAGGTTTTATGATAGTGGAGGATATATTACTTCTGAAACAATTTTTAACTAATCTATAAAACAAGCCACCACCAATGCATAGCACAATAATCAACCATACTACAAGTATTTTTTTTACCTTACTTAAATGATGTAATTTTTGAAGCATGCGTTTCATTAAAAGTTAATAAATTCATCTACTTGCTTTTGCATAATTGCTATAACCGATGCATCCACCAATTGATTATTTTCATTCAATAATTTACCTATTTGAGGTATTGTAATTTTATAATGATGCACATTTATTTTTAAATAATTCAGCACCGCTGTAAAGTGATTAAGGCCTAATAAATTTCCGTTTCTACCATCTGAAATGCCTATTAATGCTGCCTTTTTATTCCAAAATACATTTTTTACATCACTACAATCTATCCATAATTTTAAAACCCCCGGAAAGCTGCCATTGTATTCAGGAATAATAAAAATAAATTTATTGCAGGGTATTAAAACATCTGATTCAATTTTTTTTAACATGGTTGATTTAACATTGATATCAAATTGACTCACATTAATATCACACAAATCAATCAATTCACTTTCAATTTTATTGTGTGCTAATAATTGCTGATACTGTTTTGCAATTTTCATGCTGCGGCTATCAGTTCTATTTGTGCCTGAAATAATTACATACTTTGAATTCATTCAATAAAATTAACTTTTTTGAAATTAGCATTCCTTAATTTTTTTAATAGTTTTTCAACTTTACTTGTTAGGTTTGTTTTAAATAATCTACCACCCTCTATTTTATGACTACTACTTTGTTAGATTCATCTTTATTTGAATTTGTAAACCAATTTCCAACGGCTGTTACAATATATCAATCAAAAGGAAAAAACCCGAACGGATTAAATGATTATCAATGCATTTTTGCCAATTCAAAAGCGGTTGATTTATTTCAAGTTAGTCAAACCGATTTTTTAAGTAAATCAATTTTTGAAATTTTTCCGTTGTTATCATCCGGCATGTCGTACACCAAAATTGAAGAAGTGATGAACGATGGCATTGCTCAAACTTATGAATATAAAAAATTAGATAAAGAGCAATGGTTTCAAATTTCAATTTCAAAATATAAAGATGGTTTTATATCACACACTACTGATATTACTGAAAAAAAATTATACGAAATCAGATTAAAAAGTGCTCAACAATTATTGCAATTATCAAATTGGGAACTTAATAATAATACAGGTTTGCTAACTTTTGATGATATATTTTTTGAATTGATATTACATGAAAAGAAACGAAAAATTGAAGTGGCTGATTTTATA
>JBEANU010000165.1:0-4959 GCA_041165265.1 Bacteroidota bacterium
ATATACAAATCTGCCGCTTTTTTATCGCTTTCTTAACTTTTTCGGCAGATTTTTACACCCTCTTTTCTCAACAAATCCATTACTGATAAGACTTATAGACTTTTTGAGGGATGACTAATTATTTAATATTATAGAAATTTTTATAGCACTTGCAAAATAGCACACTTCAAATAATGTGTTTCTTTAATATTCCAAATAAAAGGATGATCGGGCGATTGAGGATTAAAGGCAACTTGCCTAATCATGCGGCCTGCATCACTTGCAGCATCAGTAATTACTTGCTTAAATTCTTCAGTATAAATAAAATGACTACAACTACTACTCACCAAATAACCACCAGGTTTGGTAAGTTGTATGCCTCTTAAATTTACTTCTTTGTACCCCTTCAATGCTTTTTCAACATTGCTTCTACTTTTGGTAAATGCAGGCGGATCAAGCAATACAACATCATATTGTTGTTTATTACTAACTCGTTTTTTTAGCTCATCAAATACATTTGCCTCGGTAAATTGGCACTGCTTAAAATCATTTAATGCAGCATTGTTATTACACTGCGCAATGGCATCAGCTGATATATCAATACCCTCAACATTAGCTGCACCAAATTTGGCTGCATACATGCTAAATGAGCCAGTGTAGCTGCATGCATCTAATACTGATGCATTTTTTACAAATGGCTGCAAGGCTAAACGGTTGCGACGTTGGTCATGAAAAAATCCCGTTTTTTGACCATTTACAATATCTACCCAAAATTTTATACCATCTTGCCGCATCACAAATTTGGTTTCAAAACTTTGCTTTAAAAATCCGGTTTGTTGCTGTAATCCTTCCAATTCTCTTACTGACACATCATTCCGTTCATAAATTTTTTCAGTATTAAAAATGATGCAAAGTGCCTCCACAATCTCTGATTTCCATTTATCAATACCTAATGATAAAGTTTGAATCACTAAAACATCGTCAAATTTATCTACCACCAATGCTGGTAAGCCATCAGCTTCACCAAACACAACTCTGCAATTTTTAGTATACCCAATTTGCTGACGGTAATTCCAAGCTGCTTTAATTTTTTGTTCAAAAAAATTAGCATCAATTATATCTTCTTTTCGTTTAGTTAAAATTCGAACTATTATTTGCGATTGATCGTTAATATACCCTTTTCCTAAAAAGTGTTGATGATGATCATACACTTCCACAATATCACCATTGATATAAGGCCCGTCAATTTTTGCTACTTCATTGGCATATACCCAAGGATGTCCGCCGGCAATTCTACCATGTTTTTTGGGTTGAATAATTATTTTTGTCATAGTATAAAAATTAAAAACGGCTATCTGGAAAATATACTCCAAATAGCCGTTAGAATGATGTTATTTTAAAAAATTAAGCTTCTACGATACGAGCAGCTTTACCTCTTAATTTACGAAGGTAGAAAATACGAGCTCTACGAACTTTACCTCGTTTGTTCAAGGTAATAGTTTCAATACTTGGTGCATGTACTGGAAAAATACGCTCAACACCAATACCATCCGAAATTTTACGAACCGTAAAAGTTTCAGTAGCGCCAGAACCTCTGCGTTGTATTACATCACCTTTAAATGATTGCAAACGGCTTTTGTCACCCTCTACAATTTTGTAGGTTACTGTAATATTATCACCAGCTTTAAAATTTATGTATTCTTTTTTAGCTACTAATTGGTCAGTTATAAATTTAATTGCGTCCATTGTTACTTATTATTTTTGGGAGTGCAAATGTATAGTTTTAATTTTATTTTCAAAATATTTTTTCAATAAAAATAGTTCTGCCATTTGGCAAGCCAAATATATTCTGTTTTATTTGCACCTCAAAAAAACTAAAAATGGAAAATATTATTGATAAAATTAATGAAACTGTTGATTTTATAAATAGCCAAATCAATAACTTCATACCTGAATATGGCGTAGTGTTAGGAAGCGGTTTAGGTGGATTAATCAATGAAATTAATGTATTGCATCAATTAAATTATGCTGCTATTCCTAATTTTCCTATCAGCACTGTAATTGGGCATAGTGGCAAATTAATATTTGGTACTATTGGTGATAAAAAAATTGTTGCCATGAGCGGCAGATTTCACTATTATGAAGGCTACAGCATGCATCAAGTAGCTTTTCCGATACGGGTTATGAAATTTTTAGGAATAAAAAAACTATTTTTAAGTAATGCTGCTGGCGGCTTAAACCCTAAACAAAAAGTGGGTGATTTAATGATTATTAAAGATCATATTAGCTTATTGCCCACTAACCCACTTTTAGGTAAAAATATAGATGAATTAGGTACTCGATTTCCTGACATGAGTGAACCTTATGATAAAGTAATGATTAAAAAAGGATTGCAAATAGCCGCTGAAAATAATATTACTTGCTCAAGTGGTGTGTATGTGGGCGTTACTGGCCCATGTTTTGAAAGCCCAGCCGAATATAGATACATGCATATTATTGGTGGCGATGCTGTAGGAATGAGCACTGTGCCTGAAGTAATTGCTGCACGGCACATGCTATTGCCAGTTTTTGCCATTTCAGTGATTACTGATTTAGGAGTAACTGATGTGCCCGTAAAAATAACCCATGCTGAAGTAGTAGCCGCAGCCACTGAAGCCGAAGCAAAATTTACCATCATCATGAAAAAACTAATTATTGAAGACTAATATTAGGAATGAATATCGCAAAAAAAATGCGCTTACTAACTTAGTTGGTAAGCGCATTTTTTGTTTCAGTTGATTTACTAATTAGCATAAATATGTAAATTTTCTTTCAATTCTTTTCGGGCAATAAAAATTCTGCTTTTAACTGTGCCCAACGGTAAAGCTAATTCCTCAGCAATTTCTTGATATTTAAACCCTTCAAAGTGCATCATAAAAGGCACTTTCACATCAGGCTTTAATTCATTAATAGCATTTGAAATATCTTTCATCGTCATATTATTTTCACCTTGGTTACGCACCGTAATAGGCGTTGAGTTAATTAAAAACTGATTATCACTAGTATCAACAATTGTATTTTGTTTAACTTTTTTACGATAATTGTTAATAAAAATATTTCGCATAATGGTGTAAAGCCATGCCTTTACATTGGTACCTTCTGAAAATTTATCCTTATATTTTAAAGCTTTGAAAATTGTTTCCTGAACCAGATCTTTAGCATCATCCATGTCTTTAGTTAATGAATAAGCAAACGGACGCATAGCGGATGTTATTTTGATAATATCTGATTGGAAGTTGTTTAATGTTGCAATCATATTGTTTAATTTTTATTGGTGCAAAGTTAAACAAAAAATAGTTGTATAAACAAACAATTACTAAAAAATAATTTTAAAAGTAATTTTGAACTTTATTTTAATTGCGTTGTTTAGCAATAGATGAAAAAAAGTAGTAATATCAAATATTCTATTAGCGAACTTTCGCGGTTAAGTGGCATTAAATCACATACTATTAGGGTTTGGGAACAACGATATGGGCTACTTAACCCTAATAGAACAGATACTAAAATTAGATATTATACCGATGAAGATTTAAAGCAGTTAATGAATGTATCCTTATTGAATAGAAGTGGGATTAAAATTTCAAAAATTGCATGTCTTTGTAAAGATGGTTTAAAAGATAAAGTTACTGAAATTGAAACCAACGCATGTACGCATCAAATCACGGTAGATCAATTGGCTAAATGCATGGTATCGTATGATGAAGTTGGGTTTGAAAAAATAATTAATTCAGCTATATTAAAGCATGGTTTTAAAACAGTGATGCTTGAAATACTTTATCCATTTTTAGAAAAAATTGGATTGTTGTGGATGACAGGAAATATCAATCCAGCTCAAGAGCGATTTGTATCTAACATCATCCGTCAAAAAATTATTGTTGCTATTGATGGTCAAACTATTACCCATAGCAGTTCTTCAAAAAAAATATTGCTTTTTTTACCACAACACGAATGGCATGAATTATCGCTTTTATTTTTTTGTTATAATTTAAAATTACATAATCAGCATACAATTTACTTAGGCGCCAATATACCCAATGCTGATTTGCAACCTATAATAGATGTGTATGAACCTGATTTTGTTTTTACTGTTTTAACATCTTCACTTTATATAAAAAACAGCATACAATTAATTAATAGTTTAGCCAAAAACAATGCTACCATTAAATTCAAGGTTGCTGGTTTTCAAGCATTTCATGTAGCAAAAAGTAATTTAAAAAATTTATATTGTTTTAAATCACTTATTGATGTGTTGGCTTTTCAAGGAGGGTAAATTTCTATTTGTTTTGTAAATAAATATGTCGGGTAATTGCGTTCATTGAATCAATAAAGATTACACCACTTTTTATATTATTTTTTTTAAGCCATTGTGTAGCTTCTGCCTCATTACCAATATCCTGAATATTACGCTGACAATAAAAATATTTTTGTGGAGTTTCAAGCCAATTAGTTTTATTGCCTTTGTAGATAATAAATACAGCATCGTCAGTGGTGCTGTATTTATTTACTGAATATGCAATAGTATTAAAAAGATTTGCCGGGTAACAGTTTATTGCATTAAATTGTTGGTATTGATGAACCGAGAAACTTGTAGCAATTAACAATAGTAAAAGAAAACTAATTGCAATTAATTTAGGTTTAATATGCAACCATAAATAAACTAAAATACCAGCTAAAATGCTTATTAATATTGAATCTTTTAACAATGAAAAATCGTGTTCAACAGTGAAGCTAAAAAAAATAAAGTGATGCGCCAATATGCTTAAAAGTAATATCAAAATCAGGAATACAGCATTTTTGTTAATCTCAATTCTTTTATTTTTAATCCATGTAATTAACCTACTTAATACAACAATAATCGGAATAAAAATATAAGCAGAAAATGCTACTTTATAATTACCAAATAATACCTCCCATGAATGAGAATTATTAATTGCAAAACTT
>JBEANU010000166.1:0-4059 GCA_041165265.1 Bacteroidota bacterium
GTTTTAACCAAGATGATAGAAATATTGTGGTGGTGGGTAAAAAGGATGAGGCAGAAAGGGTGCATCAAATTATTACAAAATTAGGTGTACATCATCATTGGGTGGGTATTATTCATCCAACAACCAACAATAGTTCGGCTGATTATTTATCATCTATTGAAAATTTGGATGAATTAATTTATTTGTTTAAAGTGAATGAAATAATTTTTTGTGCTCGTGATATTTCAGCACAACAAATTATGTATTGGATGACAAAAATTCAAGCACAAGTAAATTATAAAATTGTAGGCGAAGATGGGTTAAGCATTGTTGGAAGCAATAGTAGAGATACTTCAGGCGATTTATATGCAATGGATTTTAGTTTTAGTATTTCAAGTCAGTTTGGTAAACGCAATAAAATATTATTAGATTATTTAGTTTGCATTACTGTAATGGTTACGCTACCTATTTGGATGATTTTATCATCTCAAAAAAATAAGATTTTCAATGGTTTATTGTTGGTTTTGATAAGAAATAAAACTTGGTTAGGCTATCATCAAAATGAAAAAGCCGAAATAAAATTACCTGTATTATTGCCTTCCGTATTTGTATTATCAGATGCTGTTTCAACATCCATTGATACTGCTACAATAGAACATTTTCAGTTTATATATGCTAAAAATTATTCAGTGCTTGAAGATGTAAGATTAATTTGGCAGTGTATCACAAAATAAAAATGATAAAATATTTTACTTCAATATTAGGCGGTGTTTTAGTTCTGATGTTTTTCTGTATTCATCATTCATGCACCACTTCATCTATTTTGGCAAGCACTAAAAACGATTCAGCAGTATTTAAATTCAGTATTATCAATAAAGATTTTGGAAGCATGAAAGAGGGTTATGTAGCTAGTTATACTTTTGAATTTATAAATGTTGGGAACAAAAATTTACTAATAAATAATGTTGAAACTGAATGTAGTTGTACAATTTCAGAATTCACAAAAACACCCATATTGCCTAATGGTAAAGGGTTTATAAAAATTAGTTATAAAAGTGCAGGCAACGGAGGTGCTTTTAATAAATCAATAACTATTCGTTCAAATGCTACTGAGCCATTTAAGGTACTGCATATTAAAGGATTAGTTTTTGGCACTATCCACTAATGGTTGAATATATCTTTCAAATTTTCAAAAATTTTTTCAGCCCATAATCTGTATTGTTTGCCACTTGGATGTAGTTGGTCAGTAGCCAATAGAGTACTGTCATGATTTTTTGAAATACCTGTAATATCTATAAATTGTACATCATTTTTTTTACAAATTTGTTGTGCGATTTTATTATATAAATCAATCTCTTTACCTATTTCAATTGCACCACGTTTATCTTGTTCACCAAATGGGGTAAAGCCCCAATCGGGTATTGAAACTACAAAAACCCTTGATTTGTTATTGGCTCGTAAAATTGCGTATTGCAATAATTCAGCAAATTCAGTTGCATATTTTTCAATTGAATAATTTCTGTATTGATTATTTACTCCAATTAGCAAACTTACCAAATCAAACTTTCCGTTAATATTAAACTGACGAATAGAGGTTAATAATTCGTCAGTTGTAAAACCTGTGTGTGCAATAGGTATTGGCAATTGAAAATTAACATTTTCAGTAGCTAATAATTGCACCAATTGATTGGGCCAACGCTGCGAAGTTTCAACCATTTCGCCAATTGTATAAGAATCGCCGATGGCTAAAAATGAAAGTGGGGTGGGGGTCATTTTTTTAAAAATTATTTTTCAGTAATAATAAATTCAGTTCTTCTATTCAATGCTTTATTCTCGGGCGAATCATTAGCCACCAAAGCCTTTGTTTCACCATAACCTTTGTATTGTAATCTGTTGGTTGCAATTTTATTATCTATCAAATAATCAAAAACTGCTTTGGCTCTGTTGTTAGATAATTCAAGGTTATGGATTGGGTTGCCTGAATTATCAGTATGCCCAGCAATTAGTATTTTTACTGTTGGGTTAGTTCTTAAAAATTCGTATAATTTTTTTAATTCAACCATCGATTCAGGTTGTAATTCAAATTGATTGGTTGCAAAAAAAATATTTTTTAAAATAACTGATTTGCCAACTTCAATTAATTGCAAATCCACATTTTTTTCGAATGGTAATGAATCTTTAGCATCTTTCAATAAAAAATTTTCTGAATAAAAAAGGTATTTAATATTGCTCACATTAAGTGCGTAATTTTTACCTGACGGAATGCACACTAAATATGAACCATCTGATTCATTAGATGAACTTGTAGTTACAATTCTTCCAGTTTTTAAATCAATTAATTGAAAATTGGCAGTAACTGGTAAGTGTGTTTTAGCATCTTTAATTACTCCTTTAAGGTAGGTAACTCTTGTTGGTTGCGCATTTTGATACAAATCAAATTCATATAAATCGTAATTGCCGTTATCATTATTATCTCTTGAAATAATTGCTTTTGAGCCATTTGCAGCTACAAAAATTCCACGTTCATTACCTTCCGTATTTATTGGATAACCAATATTTATAGCTTCGCTCCAATTGCCGTTGGGTAATTTTTTACAATAATAAATATCAGATTTACCCATACCAGGTTTACCATCTGACACAAAATATAAAGTTTGATTATCAGGATGAATAAAGGGAAATTGTTCATTACCAGTGGTATTTACCGTGATTCCTAAATTTTTAGGAACACTCCAACCTGTATCTGTTTTTTCGGTTGAAAAAATATCCATTCCGCCAATGCAATTTTTATTTGCAGCTACAAAATAAAGTGTTTTGCCATCGCTTGAAAAACTTGGCATAGATTCAAATAAGGAAGTGTTAAAGGCTTGATTGGATGGCTTTGACCAAGTATTACCCTCTTTAATGCAAGCATAAATATCACAGCTACCATCGCCATTTATTTTATCACCGCAACGTACAAAATACATCTGATTTTTATCTGCACTATATGTAATTCCGCCTTCATTATAATTGGTATTAATATTAGATGATAAACGAGTTGCTTCACTCCATTTACCATTGATTTTTTTTGATTCATAAAAATCTTCATTTCTGTTTTCTAATCGTACAAATATCAATTGTTCAGCGTCAACTGACATATATGGATAATATTCAGGCATTGATGAATTAATATTTGAACTCATTTTAATGGGTGAAAACGGAACAGGATTTTTAATGGCTTCGGCAATAAATTTGATGTTTTGAATTTTTGAATGCACTTCATTTTTTTCAGATATTGATATTTTTGAAAAGCTTAAAAATTTTGTAAAATTTAAAACTGCTTCATCAAATTTTTTTTCAGAATAATATATTTCGGCAATAGATTTATATCGTTTGAAGCTATATACTGAATCAATCATTATAGCTTTTGAATATTGAATTAATGCATCTTTGTTTTCGCCATTTCTGTTATAAATATCTCCTAATAAAATTATTGCATCACAATAGTTTTCATCCATACCAATTGCTTTTTTTAAGTAATTTTTAGAGGCTTCTTTATCGCCCATTTGCATGGCTACCATGGCTTCGTTAAAGTATTTTTTTGCTTTGGCATTTACAGCAGTTTTATCATAATCAGCCAATACTACCTTTAAAAAAAGGCAACTGATAACTAAAAAGAAGATTGTTTTTTTCATGTGTTAAAAATCAGAATTGAAAATGGAATTAACTAAATAATAATGCCAAACTTATACTCATCCCTTTTTTAATTGTTTCAAAATATCTTCAAAATACTCAGTTTGTAATTGCTGAATATCAAACATACTTTTATTTTGATGGGCTAATAAATGGTCGAGTTTTTCGTGCAGCATTCTTATTTCTAATTCGGCTTTCAGATTTATTTTATAATCATGTTCACTTCGTAATCTATCTTTTTCTTCTTGTCTGTTTTGGCTCATCATGATGATGGGCGCTTGTATAGCCGCCAAACAACTTAAAATAAGATTAAGTAAAATATAAGGAAATGGGTCGAAGGCTTTTGATACTAACATAAATGTGTTAAACAACATCCATGCAATGATGAATGAAAAAAAGAAAATA
>JBEANU010000167.1:0-2748 GCA_041165265.1 Bacteroidota bacterium
AATAGATTTCAAGTTCAATTTAAAGATGTTTTATCAGGTCACTATGATGTGTATTTGTTTTTCTTTAAGGTAGCTTTTGATTTAATTTCTAATAAGGGTATTGTTTCATTTATCACTCCACACACCTTTCTTCATTACACTCAATTTTCAGCATTAAGAAAATATATTTATGATAATACTAGGATAGTTGAAATTACTGATAGGCTACCTAATATTTTTGAAAATGCTATTGTTGATACTTCGATTTCCATCTTAACAAAATCAATTAATAATAAAAATACCAAGTTTTCAATAAAGGAAATAGAAAATGGAATCGTGATTGACAAAGATTATTTATTGATTAATAAGGCAGACTTTTCTGATTCAACATTTGATATTACAGCAATTAGAAAACTTAACGAATTGAATAGATATTCATCAAATACATTGCTTTTAGGTGAAATTGTCGAAAGTAGCCAAGGTATAACTGTATATGCAAAAGTACAAGGTGAGAAAATTAATTACTTCAGAGAAAATGGTAAAGAAAAAAACAGCAAGAAATTTTTAAAGGGAAGAGATTTTATTAAATATCAAAATAATTGGATAAATGGTTACATTATATATGGCAAGCATTTGTGGTGTCGTAGAGATTCAAAATATTTTGAAAAACCTAAGATATTCGTAAGACAAACTTCCGATTGCATTATAGCAACTTATATTGAAGAACCTTTTTATGCAATAGATTCAGTTCATTCACTAATTGTCAAGAACGAATTTTTTGACTTAAAATATATTCTTTCAATTCTCAATTCACGTTTAGGAGACTATCTATTTCACTTATTAATAAATGAAGACGGTAAAGTATTTGCCCAAGTTAAGCTGACTTTTTTAAGGAGAATACCAATAAAACAAGCAAATAATAAAACACAGTTAATATTTATAAAACGAGTTGATACAATACTTAATAAAAAATCCGGAGGCAAAGACACAACCTCCTTAGAGCAAGAAATCGACAACTTAGTTTACAAACTTTACGAACTCACTTATGATGAAGTAAAGGTAATTGACACTGAATTTAGTTTAAGCAAAAAAGAATACGAAGCCATAAAATTGGAGTAAAAAACGAACTCACATAAAACAAAGTAAATACAATTGCCACTATATTTGGGCACACTGCGTTACATTCGCTTTGAAGGCAATGATGTAAAGGTAGGTACAGAACATAATGTAGTAAAAGATATTCGTTTTGAAAACAATATACCTTGGATTATCGACAATGTAAAAAGGTTGCTAAAAGCCACCTTGAAAGATTATTACTTCCTAAATTTAGAAATAGGTTTGTTCAACAAAGTTCCTGAGTATCCTGAAGAAGCATGGCTTGAAGGCATTGTAAACGCTATTTGTCACCGTTCATACAATGTTCAAGGAAGTGCCATTTATATAAAACATTTCGATAATAGAATTGAAATTTCAAACAGCGGTCCTTTACCGGCTCAAGTAACAGTTGAAAACATACGCACAGAACGATATGCTAGGAATCCTCGAATTGCTAGTTCTTTAGAAGATATGGGTTTTGTTCGTCAACTAAACGAAGGAGTATCTCGTATTTATCATTCAATGGAAAAATCAATGTTATCAAAACCTGAGTATAAAGAACAAAATGGTAATGTATACTTAACGCTTAGAAATAATATTAGCCAACACATTAAAACCATTCCAGATGCTATCTTAAAATCAATTCAAAATAAATGGAAATCCTATAATTCAACCCAAGTCAAAATATTGGAGCACTTATTTTATAATAATCAAGCAACAGTTGATGAATTTGTTGAAGTAACAGGAATCAATGAAAAGACTATAAGACTTTACTTAAACCAATTTATTGAAGAAGAAAAAATACTGGATAGACTAAGCGAAAAATTAAGAGACAAAAATGCGTTATATGCTTTTAAGAGGATTTGAAAAAGCAATAAGGAACAATACAATTGCATAACCATATAACTGAATATCAAATACTTAGTTAATATAAGGAACATTTACCAATAAATAAGGAACATTTAAAAGTAAAATCCTAAAGCGTAAAAAAAAGGTTTAGACACCACCCTTTTAGAACAATACAATTGACAACGTAGTTTACAAACTTTACGATAATTCTTATGACGAAGTAAAATAATTGACACTGAATTTAACTTACGTAAAAAAGAATACGAAGCCATAAAATTGGAGGCATAATGGAAAATAAAATAATACTATACCGCAACCCAACCAATACTGTAAGCAAGCACTTAGCAAATATTTATGAAACTAGTGAATTGCAATAACAAGCTACAATTACCATTTTGAAAACAGTTCAGTAAGAAGGTGCAAAAAACGTAAAACGTAAAGTGGAGTATTACTGCCTATGTACTATAGTGTAGTTTTTGCAATTAGCACAACTAATTCACTATAAATAGCCCTCGTACAATATACGGGGCAATTCCTAATACAAATATTGCAATTATTGATACCAGCAACACAAATAAATGAGAAGGATTTAGTTGAATATTTTCAACATTTCCATCCGTATTGTACATGGCTTTTATTACTGCAAAATAATAATAAAAGCTAATGGCTGAGCAGATAACAGCTACAATAGCTAACCATAAATAACCTTGTTCAATAATTGAACTTAGCATATAAAATTTACCAAAAAAACCTGCTGTAAGCGGCATTCCGGCCATGGAACACATAGCAATTACCAACACGATTGATAAAAATGGATTTCGTTTT